>DAIQNQ010000020.1:20966-25468 GCA_036788275.1 Thermonemataceae bacterium | reverse complement strand
TTTTCATTGGCCGTGATGATAGATTCCATCTTCATCGCCTCAATCACAAAAAGCGGGGTATTGGCCTCCACGCTTTGGCCTTCTTGTACCTTTATTTCGGCAATTTTCCCCTGCAAGGGCGCACCGATTTGGAGCGGACTTTCGGCCTTTTGGTGGCTGGCCTTCTCTATTTTGAGGTGTTGGTCGCGCACCCGCACGCGGCGGTACTGACCATTCAGCTCAAAAGACACGGTAATCAGCCCATTTTCATCGGCCTGCGAGGTGCTGCGTTTGCGTACCAGCAGGGTTTTGCCTTCCGAGATATTGATTTGGATTTCCTCGCCAAAGCGCATGCCATAAAAGAAGGCCTTGGTCGGGATATAGTCCACCTGCCCGTATTCTTGGCGGTGCTGGTAGTATTCCTCAAATACCTTGGGGTACATCTGGTAAGAGAGAAAATCCAAGAAGCTGCAATCCTTGTCGAACTTCTCCTGAAAAGCCACAAATTCCTGCTCAAAGTCAATAGGCTGCAAATAAGCATTTGGGCGCTCTGTATAAGGTTTTTCGCCCTTCAGTACCAAGGCTTGCAGCTGTGGCGGAAAGCCCCCCACGGGCTGCCCCAATTCGCCCCTGAAAAAATCTTTTACCGATTCGGGAAAAGCTATTTGCGCACCCTTCGCCAAAACATCTGCTTCGCTCAGGCCATTGGCCGTCATAAAAAGCGCTAAATCGCCCACCACCTTCGAGCTGGGCGTTACTTTGGGAATATTGCCAAAAAGGCGGTTGGCAGCTTGGTAGTTTTGTATCACCAGTTCAAACTTATCGGCCACACCCAAGGACTGCGCCTGCGCTTTGAGGTTGGAGTATTGGCCGCCGGGCATTTCGTGGGCAAAAACCGTGGCCGTACCCGCTTTGAGACCCGCCTCGAAGGGCGCATAATAGCTACGCACCACTTCCCAGTAGTCAGAAAGGCTGTTGAGGCCTGCCAAGTCGTAGGGCAACTCACGAGGGTGGCCTTGCAGCATCGCGAGCACCGAGTTGAAGTTGGGCTGCGAGGTAGTGCCCGACATCGAGGCGATGGCCACATCCAGCACATCTACCCCTGCCTCTACGGCCTTGAGGTAGGTGGCAGGCTGTAGTGCCGAGGTATCGTGGGTATGCAGGTGTATGGGCAGGGTTACGGCCTCTTTGAGGGCGGCTATCAGGGCTTCGGCGGCGTAGGGTTTGAGCAACCCGGCCATATCTTTGATGGCCAACATGTGTGCG
The DNA here is from genome assembly GCA_036788275.1 of Thermonemataceae bacterium. Taxonomy (GTDB): domain Bacteria; phylum Bacteroidota; class Bacteroidia; order Cytophagales; family Thermonemataceae; genus DAIQNQ01. The sequence goes on along the minus strand of DAIQNQ010000020.1, from coordinate 24,223 downwards.
CCTGCATCTTCGAGCCTTCGGGCAAAGTCCACATAGTATTGGAGTGTATATTTGCGCTCCTCTTTGCTGAGTACATCACCCGTATAGCAGATAGCCGCTTGGGCAATGCTCTTGGTGTATTTATTTACTGCCTGAATGCTCCCTTTAAGGTTTTCTATCCAGTTGAGAGAGTCGAAAATACGGAAAATATCAATGCCGTTTTCACCCGATTTTTCAATAAATTTCTCTATCAAATTGTCAGGATAAGCCTTGTAGCCTACGGCATTGGCACCGCGCAGCAGCATTTGCAACAAGATATTGGGAGCAGCCTCACGGATTTTCTGGAGGCGCTGCCAAGGACACTCTTTCAAGAAGCGCAGCGCCACATCGAAGGTAGCGCCGCCCCATACTTCCATCGAGAAGGTTTGGGGAAAAAGCTGCGCAAAACACTGGGCGTAGGGCAGCATATCGAGGGTGCGTACCCGCGTGGCCAAGAGCGATTGATGGGCATCGCGCAGGGTGGTATCGGTGTATTGTACTTGGGGATTTTCTTTGAGCCAACGCATGAGCTGCTCCCTGCCCATACTTTCCAAAAGCTGCTTGCTGCCTGCCGGAGGCGTGGCAAAAATATCGAAGGCAGGTAGTACAGGCTGATGAAATTGTTGGAGCGGGTCGAGGGGTGTTTGGATGTCGGCATTGCCATTCACACTCACATTGGCCAAAAAGCGCAGCGCGCGCGTGCCTCGGTCGTAGCGGCGTTGGATATGAAAAAGCTCTGGGTGCTCCTGAATAAAGCCCACATTTACATCGCCGCTCTGAAAAACAGGGTGGCTGATAACATTCTCCAAAAAGCCTATATTGGTTTTCACACCCCTGATTCTAAACTCCCGCAAGGCGCGGTGCAGCCTTTGCGAAGCCCCTTTGAGGGTGCGGCCTGAGGCAGAGATTTTCACCAACATCGAGTCGAAGAAAGGGGAGATGTGCATACCCGCATACGTGCTGCCTTCATCTAAGCGAATACCAAAGCCGGAGGCATTGCGATAAGCGATGAGTGTGCCAAAATCGGGCTTAAATTCATTGAGGGGGTCTTCGGTAGTGATACGGCACTGAATGGCCACACCACGTACTTGTACATCTTCTTGCTGGCGGATAAAGATTTCGGGGTCGGAGAGGCGGTGGCCGCGGGCAATCAGAATCTGCGAGCGCACAATATCAATACGGGTGATTTCCTCTGTGATGGTATGCTCCACTTGGATACGTGGATTCACCTCAATAAAATAAATATTTTCTTGGGCATCTACCAGAAATTCCACTGTACCCACATTGTTGTAAGCCACGGCCTTGCCGATGCGCAGGGCGTATTCATAGAGGCGGGTTTTGGTATCGGAGCGCAGATTTTGGGCAGGGGCTACTTCTACCACTTTTTGAAAGCGACGCTGCACGGAGCAGTCGCGCTCGTAGAGGTGGATAAGCTGCCCGTGGTTGTCGCCCATGAGTTGTACTTCGATGTGCTTGGGGTTTTCTACATATTTTTCCAAAAAGAGTGTATCATCGCCAAAGGCTCTTCCTGCTTCGCTTTTGGCTTCGTTGTAGGCTTTTTCCAGCTCTGTGGCGTTGCGTACAATGCGCATACCGCGTCCGCCGCCACCTGCCGAAGCCTTGAAAATGACCGGAAAGCCAATTCGCTGGGCTTCTTGCAGGGCGATTTCGAGGGTGAGCAGGGCTTGTTGATTGTCTTCAATTACGGGTACTTGTGCTTTGCGGGCTATTTTTTTGGAAGCAATCTTATCGCCCAAGGCTTCCATTACCTCAGGGCGCGGCCCTACAAAGGTGATGCCCTCTTCGCGGCAGCGGCGCGCCAATACCACGCTCTCCGACAAAAAGCCGTAGCCCGGGTGGATGGCGTCGGCTTTTACCTTTTTGGCCGTTTTGATGATTTCTTCTACATCCAAGTAAGGTTTTAGGGGGGAGTCGTCGGGGCCTATTTGATAGGCCTCATCGGCCTTGAAGCGGTGCAAAGAGTAGCGGTCTTCGTAGGTATAAAGGGCAATAGTGCGTATTTTGAGTTCGGAGGCAGCACGCAAAATGCGGATAGCGATTTCGCCGCGATTGGCTACAAGGAGTCGGTTCATGGTTGTGTACCAAGGGTTAAATTTGGCAAGGGGGTTCAGGTTTTACTCGGCGTTCAGCTCGGCCAGTTCTTCTATGCCTAAGATGTTGAAAAGCCTTTCCCAGTAAGTGACGACAAAGGGATTGTTTTTGTTGGTAGAGCTGAGTGGCGAGTAAGGCAAGATATAATATACTTCGAGTTCTTCAATTTCGGCATCTTTGAAGCGTTGGGCATCTTCTTGCGCCCACTGCTCGGCTTGCGCTCCATTAAAGGGCGGACGCTCGTGAAAGTCGCGGCGGCCTGTACCTTTCATACTTTCTACCATATCACTAAAATAATACACTTTGAGTAAGGTATTGTCTTTGAGCTTGGCCTTGCGCTTGTCTATGATGCTCAAAGTAGCCCAGAGGTCGGTCTGCTTGTTGGTTTCGCTGGCATTATCTTCTTCCAAAGCTTTGAGGCTGCGGTTGATAAGCTTCATTTTTTCTTTTTTGAGGGCAAAGGCATAATTGCTCCTCACAGCGGCGAGGTCAGTTTTATTGAGGCCTGAGGTATCGGGCATTTGCAGCTTGCATTGTGCCGAGAAAACCTTGGCTTGGGCGGTGTTTTCGTGGATATAATAGACTTCCACGCGGTCGCCATTTTGTTGTACATTTTGCTGTACTACTTGTTGGATGATTTTTTTGTATTTGTTTTTGGCATAGTCCGAGCTGAGGTCGAAGCTGACAGACTTGTCTATAAAAATGAGCGAATGGGTATTGGGCGGCGGCGGAGGTGGGGGTGTTTGGGCAGTTTCGGGTTGGCTTTGGCAGGCTACCAAGGCCAAGAACCAAAGCCAAGTAGTACTTGAGCGTAAAAACTTAGAAAATAACTGTTGTGAAGAAGTGAGGATAGAAGCGCGTATCATCATAGTTTAGGTTCTGGGCGTATTTCTTCTTTTATTGACCTTGTCTAAAACCGAGGCGCTGAGGGCGCTTTCTGTGGCAGTGCTTGTTTCGCTCGGTGTATTTTCTGCTTCAATTTCTACTTTTTTGTTGCGCTTGCGTTTGGGCTTGGCGGCTACCTCCTCTACTATTTCGACGGCTTTTTTGCGTGGGCGACTTTTCGGTTTGGGGCTTTCGGTGGTGGCCTTGCTTGCGCTTTCGAGGGCTTCTTCTGCTACCAATAC
>DAIQNQ010000020.1:0-20866 GCA_036788275.1 Thermonemataceae bacterium | reverse complement strand
TGCTCTTCGCGCCACAAAGCACCTCTTTCGTAGCCTTCGGCAAAGCGGAAGAAGCGCTCTTCGTTTTGCTTTTGATAGAGTTCTTTTTGCTTCCGAGCCATCTCTTCCAAGAGGTTTGATTGTTGCTTGCGCAGTACTTCTACCGATTCAAAGCGATTGAGTTCAGCATCTTGCACAGCCAGTTGGGCGGCGGTTTGGCTGATAATTTCTTCTATCTCTTCAATGATTTTCTGGAAATTGGCTTGTTGCAGGCGCAGCTTTTTGGTAGCCATGGGTATCTGAAACCAGATGCGGGTGTAAGAAACCAATATGGGAAAGCTAATGCCCAAACACACCGCCCCGGCAATGGCAAAGAGAATACCCGAAAGCACAAAGGCATACAAGCCCGAAGGTGTATTGACCAGCTGCTGGTTGAGGCTGTTGAGGTTGTCGGTTTTGTCTTTTATCTTGTCCATTTGTTCTTGCGAAAGCTCCTCATTTTGGTCGAGCATAATGCTCTGCGTGAGGGTTTCCTTCAGCTTATCGGTTTTGTAGGCCTCATAGCGAAACAAGCCTAGCACTAACAAGGTGATAATGGTGAAAACGACAATGAAAATCTTGAAAATGGTATAAATTACTTTGGCCGAAAAGTGCTTGTTTTGGATGTAAGGCAGCTCTATGAGGCGGTCATAAGCGGGCTTGAGCAGTACCGATACCATGGCCAAGCCTACAGCAAAGCTCCAAGCTTCTATGTTGTTTTTGATATTGAGAGCGTAGGCTACGATTTCGTGCGAGATAATCAAGTCGCCAAGGATAAAGATAAAGCCGGCTATCAGAAAAAGAATCCCTGCCAAGAAGGGGTGCTTGGTACGCAGCTCTTCGGCCTCTTGTTGATAGCGCTCTTGCCTGCGTGTTACTTTTTGCAGCTCTTGCTCACGACGGTTCTTGAGGGTGAGCTTGAAATTCAGGGAGTGCTGAATCAGCTGCTTCTCCTTCAGGGTCTGGTGCTGTACCAAAGTAGCTTCTTCCAGGTGTTTTTCTACTTGCTGGAGCTGCAAACGCGTATTTTTAATTTCTTCTTCAAGCACCTTGGCTTGCATTTGCTCGGAGAGCGCCCCTTCATAGGGGTCTTTGGAAAGCTGGTGATAGCCTGCCCAAAAGCCTTTTTGATAGGCCTCGTCCGGTATTTGAAGGCCAAAAGATTCCATCAAGTCGGGCTGCTCCAAGGTGCTTTGCCTGTTGCTGTGGTGGAGTGATATATCCGAATATTCTGCCATAATTGCAGGCAATTTATTTAAAAAATATCAAAACCACCTTATCTCTTGGGCTTTTTTTCAGCGACTTTCTACGTGCTTGGCAGCAGGGGAATGCTGATAACAAAGGTGCTGCCCTCTTTGGGAGAGTTGCTTTGATAATAAATATCGCAGCCATAGCGATTTAATACCCGTTTGCAAAGCCCCAAACCGATGCCTGAGCCTTTTTCTTGGAAAGTACCTTGATGGCTACGCGGCTTGGTAAAGTCGAAAAGGTGTGCCAGTTGCTCAGGGGCGATGCCTTTGCCCTCATCGTTCACAAAAATCAGCGTATAGTCTTTATTCTGACGTGAAAACAGCTCGACTCTGGAAGAGGGCTTGCTGAATTTTACGGCATTGTGTAGCAAATTGCGCAATACAAAGTACAAGGCATGGCTGGGTAGAGGCAGGGTGCTGTCTTCGGTAATATCTATTTCAAGTTGCACTCCTTTGGCTTCAAACTGCTCTTGCAGGTAGGTATATGCCTGCTTTACATTTTCTAACAAAGAGCTTGTCGTTGGGCTTTCTTGCAGTTGAAGTGCGCTTTGCACCCATTCAAGCAGATTTTCCAACAGGCCATTTGTCGAGGCAATATTTTTGCTCGCTTGCTGCAATACAGGCAGTGCTGCTTGGGCATCTTGCTCTTCGAGTACAAGGTTCAAGAGGTTTTCGATACTGCTCAGCGGCGACTTGAGGTCGTGGGCAATGATATAAACAAAGTCGTAAAATTCTTTCTGTTTTTCAAAAAGAGAAATTACAGTCTCAGATGTGGGGCGCAGCAGCAGGGAAGAAGGAGTCTTGTGTGCTGATTTTTCATTCAGATTTTCTATTACTTTTTGCGCTTCTTGCATTTTTTGCTCCTGTCGCAGGCGCACCAAGCGCTCTGCCATTTCTATAACGGCAATGGCTTTGGTACTTTTGATGGTTTTGTTACGATTGCCGCCGAGTACTTGTTTTACATATTCGTATTGAAGTTTAAGTTCTTGTGCAATTTGTTTTTGTTCGCCTTTTTCTAGTAGATTTCTAATCCAAAGGGCATATTCCGGGTGAATAAGCTGATTTTTCTTCATTGATGACATAATCGCATCTATTTATAGGATATACTGTAAGGTTGTTCATGAATTTATTCCTTTGTAGCTTTTTGTTCAAAAGTATTGTATTATATACAGAGTATTGCCTACAAAGCCTCTCTTTAGTTGCACGTGTCATGAATGTGAAAAAAAATATGCACTTTTGCATACTTTTAATCGCTAAAAGTAATATAATTGTGAATCAATCGTCTTTTACTTAATCATTCCCAAATTTATTGGAATAATCCATAACACCAAAGTTTATGTATAATTTTTTTGGAAAGAATTTGAAATATCTCCGCATCAAACACAAAATGACCCAAGAAGCATTTGCAAAGCTGATTGGGAAAAAGAAGAGTATTATTGGAAACTATGAAAAAGGAAAAATTTTACCCAATGTAGCACTCATGGAAAAAATCGCCGGGCATTTTGGTACGTCTTGGAAAGCAATGCTTGAGCAAGACCTCCAAGCAGGCCATGCGGCAGGCAGTGAGGTGGCCTCAGAAGAGGGCCTGCAAGCGGAGCTACACATCAAAGCCCGCTTGATAGAACAATTAGAGCAAGAAAATATCTCTTTGAAAGAGGAACTGAAGGTGCTCAAAAAGGAATTGAAATTGCTCCGTTCGGCACAAAAGTGATTTAATCAAAACGCCTTCCCAAGCACTCTTTTTAAAGTGCTTGGGAAGGCGGAATACTGGCTTGCGCAAAGCATCAGCGAATAAGCGGCATATCGGGATAAGGCACCATAGACTCCAGCAGCAGCACGGCGCTGTCTTTTACCAAAAGCGCTACCACAATGATAATCGCTCCCGTAATGATGCCCACAGACTGATTATTGTTGGCAATTTCTTTCAGCTCATCTACTTTTTTGTTGAGCCAAGTGAAGAGATACAGGCCAATCAGTACCACGATAAAGGCAATCACAAAGCCCAAACCTATAAACAAGAGGCTGTATTTGAGTGTACCTACAAGCACCTCCAGCGCGTCGTCGCTACGGGCATTCAGTACGCGCAACACACTGAGCAGGGGCTGAATCACACCCGATACCATATAGCCTACTGCAAAGATAATTGCACTTGCCAGCCAAGCAAAGGCGAGATTTTCATTGTTCAGCTCGATATGGTGCTTGCGCATAATGAGCCTCTTGATAATCTTGAAGGTGCTAAAAGCCACCAAGCTCACCAAAAAAAGCGAAAGTCCTAATTGCAAAAGTGCCAGTGTAAAAAGTTTGCTGCTCATATCGAAAAAAAATATTTAGGTGAAAAAGAGAGACGCTTAGATATTGTTGATACTGGGCAAATAAATAAACCAAGGGCGCGACTGATAGTCGGCGGCGATTTGGCCTACCTGCCAGTTTTTGGCGGTTACTTCCCAAAAATAATATTTCTTGCCATTGAACTTGGCAAAGCGCCCGCTGGCAGGCATATTGATACCCAATACGGCGTGGATTTCGCAGCCCAGCACCACCACATCGTAGCCATAATGCGAGAGGATGGCATAAGCCAGTACCGAGCGGGTGTCGCAGTCGCCTTTTAGATTATACATAAACTCTAAGGGCGATTGTATGGCAAAGCGAATACCGGGCAGGCACTCATTGCCCTCGGCGTGGTAGCTTTCTGAAAAGCCTCCCCAAGTTCTTTCCTGCTCGCAGGTGCCTTCGTGTACCAGCACATAATCTATGTTTTGGATATAAGTAACGACCATTTCGGCAAAGTCTGCGCTGTTGAGCTTTTGCTCTTGGCCAATGCGCCCAAACTCTTCGAATATATCGAGCATCAGGGGGGCATCGTGTTGATAAAGATTGGTATAGACTTCTTTCCAGTAGTTGTAATGGGCAAAGTCGGCGGGAGTAGCCATGTCTTCGCGGTTGTGAGCTGCGGTACAAGCTTGTTGGGGCAGCACTCTAAACTTGGCCTTGAAGCGCTGGTTCATGTAGTTGCGCCATACCGCCGGATGCGCCACTTTGTAGCGGGGTGCTTCGCAGGGTTGTAGTACGCTCACTTTGGTGATTTCCTGCTCTTGTGTTTGGCTTTCGGCAAAGTTGTTTTGCGTGCTTTCAGGCAGCTCTTCGCTGCTTTCAGCTTCTTCTTGCCATACTTCTTCGGTATTTTCTTCTGTGCTGTCTGTACCTTCTTGCTGAAAGCCGGTGTAATCTTCTTCCGATACTTCTACTTCAATATCATCTATCAGGCTGCCCAGAAGTATCAAAACGACAAATACGGCCACCAAGTATCCAAAAAATTTCTTCATAGTGCATCATTGATTTTGTTCAACAAAGCAATATATTACTTTTCAGGAAACTTACAAAGTATCAGACCTTTAAATTTTCTCCCTCCAACTTCGTAATCATTACCCTTGCGATTGCTTGGGCAGCCTCGTTGATGCTTGGGCCTACTGATTTTACATTTCAGCTTGCGGCTGTAATTCTCCTTCCCACTTGCTCACCACGGTAGTGGCCAGCGCATTGCCTACTACATTGGTCATACTTCTAAACATATCGCAAAAATGGTCAATAGGTAGAATAAGGGCAACTCCCTCCGGTGGAATATTAAATATCGCACAGGTGGCCAAAACAACCACCAGAGAAGCCCTCGGTACACCTGCAATGCCTTTGCTGGTAAGCATAAGTACAAGCAGCATCGTAAGCTGCGTACCCAACGACAAGTCTATGCCATACGCTTGGGCAATGGCAAGGCTGGCGAAAGTCATATACATCATACTGCCATCCAGATTGAAAGAATAGCCCAAGGGAAGTACAAAAGCAACTATTTTATCTTTGCAGCCGAAGCGTTCCAGTTCTTGGGTCAGTTTGGGGAAAACTGCTTCGCTGCTGGTAGTACTAAATGCTATGAGCAAAGGATTGCCAATGGCTTTCATCAGGGCAATCATTCTTTTTCCAAGAATCAAGTACCCTACACTTAGCAAAAGCACCCATAAGATAGCTATGCCTAACAAAAAGTAGCTGAAATAAACAAAATAAAACTCGAAAATGCCCAGACCTTTGCTGGCTACTACTGCCGAAAGCGCTCCAAAAACACCCAGAGGCGCAAAGTTCATCACGTAGCCTACCATTTTCAAAATAATATGACTAAACGCCTCCAAGGCTCTGATAATGGGTTTGGCAGCTTCGCCCATAGCCGCCGCCGCTACTCCAAAAAAGATACTGAAAACCAAAATCTGTAAAATCTCATTGGTAGCCATTGCTTCGGCGATGCTTTTCGGGAAGATATGCTCTACAAATTTCTGTAAAGAGAAAGCCTCTTTCTTTTCCATTAAATCTTGGAGAGATGCTGTATCGGCCAAGCTTGATTGGATAGAAGCGCCCGGCTCCAAGAGGTTTACCAGAATCAGCCCTATCAATAAAGACATTAAGCTTGCTGAAATAAACCACAACAAAGATTTGCCTCCCACACGCCCTACTGCTCGCAAATCGCCTAATTTGGCGATACCCACCACCAAGGTGCTAAAAACCAATGGGGCGATAATCATTTGTACTAAACGAATAAATATAGAACTTAGTAGCTTGATATTTTTTGAAAAAGCTTCTATAAACGCTGTATCAGCCGAAACGTGAATAATGTAGCCACAAACAACGCCCACAAGCATGGCAATAATAATATAAAAAGTGAGTTGGTTTTTTTGAAACATATCTTGATTGAAAAGAATGAAAATAAAATATTAGCGTGATGAAAAGTAGGAAACGGCGCTTTTTTCAGTTGATATAAAGATGTTCAAAAGATTATTCTTTGTATTTCAAAAAAACCAAAGAAGACCGATGAGCATTTCGGGCAAAGATAGTTAGGACTTTCGTAAAACCCCAAAAAACAATTAAAAATCGTGTTTTTGAACTTTAAATCACCTAAGCCGGAAAAAGTCCGCCTCTATTCATTTTCAAAAGCATTTTGAAGAATGTGCTTTTATGAAACCTACTTAAAAGAGGGGTTAGGTGGTTTTAAGTACTTTTCTCCAAAAAAGCACTTTTATTTGAGTATGCAAGTCCAAAAACCGTCAGACAAGCGTATTACAAGATTTTAAACTCTATTCTACGATTGCGTTGCCGATTTTCCTCACTATCGTTGGGGGCAGCAGGCTGGCTTTGGCCATAGCCTTTGAAGATAAGACGGTTGGCGGCAATGCCGTTGCTTTGGAGGTACTCATATACCGATTTTGCCCGCTTGAGCGAAAGCTCTACATTGGCTTGGGCATCGCCCACATTGTCGGTATGGCCGGAGACTTCGCCACGCACCAGCTCATTGTCAAGCATAAACTGAATCAACTTGTCCAATTCGGCTTTCGATTTGTCTTTGAGGCGGTATTCGCCAGTATCAAAAAATATGTTGTTGAGCGTAAATTTTACCCCTTTTTCGATAGGGTCGAGATAAATATCCAGCAAAACGGGCTGGAGGGCATCACCTTGCTGAATACTGTAATTGAAGTAGGCGCTTTTGAAGGTATATCCCTTTTTGCTTGCTTCCAAGGCATATTCTGCCCCTTCGGTAAGCACAATCATGTAAGAGCCGTTTACGGGGTCGGACTGTACGGCGGCCTCTCGTTGGTTGTTATTGATATTGAAAAGCTCTACATCAGCTTTTATTTTTTTCTTGGTTTTGGCATCATATACAGTACCTTTTACATAATTGCTTTTGTATTTTACGGTGGCTTCGGCAGGCATGTCAAAGTACATCAAAGCACTGCTGAGGTAATCAACGCCATTTTCTTTGAGTTTTTCATCGCTGTAATAGCCTTTTTTGCCATCACTGCTGATAAATAAAGATACTTGGTCGAAGTGGTTATTGATAGGGTAGCCCAGGTTGGTGGGGACTGTCCACTGTCCGTCTGCCAAATCGCTGTAATAAATATCCAAGCCCCCATAGCCTACACGTCCGTTGGAGCTAAAGAAGAGGGTTTTGCCGTTGGCGTGGATAAAAGGCGAAAACTCATCGCCTGCACTATTGATGCTTTCGCCCAAGTTGAGCGCCTCTTGCCATTGGCCTTGGTCGTCCATATAGCTTACGTAAATGTCTTTGCCGCGGCCTCGGTTGCGGTCGGAGACGAAATAGAGCGTGCGTCCGTCTGCCGAAAGCGAGGGCTGCGATTCCCAAGCAGGGGAGTTGATGGCAGGGCCAAGGTTCAGGGGTTCTGTCCATTCGTCGCCTATTTTTCTACTGATAAAGAGGTCGCAGCTGCCGAAGGTTTTGCCGCTTTGGCAAGAAGTAAAGACCAGCATGCGCCCGTCTGCCGAAATACTACAAGTGCCCTCATTGTTGCTGGGGGTATTGATACGCTCGCTCAGAGCGGCAGGTTCTTGCCATTGGCCCTCGCTGTCGCGGCGGCTGATATACATATTTTCGCGCGATTGGCGACTGTTGTGGCGGGCGGTGTAGATGAGTGTATTTTGGTCGGCGGTAAGTACCGGAAAATACACCAAGAAGTCTTTTTTATTGATTTTTTCGGGGAGAGGCTCCGGGCGGAAGTCGAGGGGTTTTTGCAGACCTTTCAGCGCAAAGACAGTACTTTCTAAGACTAATTTTGCACGGGCTTGGTAGTCGGCATTGCCCGGCTCTGTGGACAGATACTGTTGGGCGGCCTTTTGTGCTTGTGGGTATTGGCCACGTTTGAGGTATTCATTGGCCAATACATAATGCGCCATGGCATATTGCTTGTCTTGGGGAGCCAGCTTGGCTACTTGCTCGAAGTGGTAGAGCATACGCGATGCAAAGTCGGGGTAGTATTTGCTGCCATAAATCTGGAAGTTGCGTGCCAAGCCAAAGTGCGCCTCCACAAAGAGCGGGTCGCGGGCAACGGCTTTGAGCATATCTTCTACGCCACCTTCAAAATCTCTGTTTTTGAGTTTTTCATAGCCTTTTTCATAGAGAGAGATGGCCTTTTTACTTGTAGAGCTGTATTTTTGTTGGGCTTGTAGGGGCAAGCTCCAGAGCAGCAGTAGCCAAAGGGCGAGATAGGGGTGTCGGATAAGCACAAGCATAAGAATGTAGATAATTCGACTAAGATAGATAATTTATTTTATTTCTTCCAATAAGCTTTTTCAAAATATACCGAGGAATCCTTCCGAGAGATTCTGCCTCAATACATTAGTGATTCAAGGAAAACAGATGTATATTTGCATGCAAATGGCTTTTTGGTAAACTTCTTTTGCCCGAAAGTAGTTTTTATTTTTGAGCCTTGCGCTGCAAAATTTTCGGCAAGCGCCCATACAAGACCCCCAACCCATTGCTTTATGAAAGTCATCAAAAAGATTTTTCTGCAAACCCTTTGCCTGAGCCTTTTGTGGGGCTCAGCCTGCCAAAACCGCGACCCCGAGCAAGATGCACGCACCCAAGCCGAAATACTCGCTCCCCTTGAAGGCGAGGAGATTGCCTACGGCGAGGTGCTTAATATTCGTGCCCTGCTGCGCCATCCCATCGAGCTGCACGCCTATACTATTACCATCAAGGCGATGCCCAAAGATTCGGCGGTATATTTTGTATATGGGCACCAGCACGCGCGCGAGCTGGCCGTAGAGCAAGTATGGCAAAACTTGATGGACTATCCCAGCGATATGCTTTTGGAGCTTGTAACCTACGACCACAACAATACCGTGGATACCCTGCAGCTGCGCTTTCGCAGTGCCGCACCTCTGGAGTGAAAATGTACAAGTGCATACAAAAATAAGCAAGCAGCCCAACAAGCTGCTTTTTTTGTGGGACGACGTTTCTCTAAAACAATTTTATCTTAGCAAAATGCAAAAGTATGCAAGCATACCACTTTGAAGAGAGCCTTGTGATTGCCTTTGAAAATGTTAAAAAAATAAAGTTTTATATTGAAAAAGTACAAAATTGTATTATATAAATGTTAATTTTTGGTTCAGAATAGAATTTTTTGAAAAAAAATGCTTGAAAAAGTTTTATTTCATAAAATAAAGCATTTACTTTGTGTCATCAAATAATGAGACAGAAAATAAATTCATTACCCTTAAATAATACAAGTATGGCAAATGTAAAAGAATCTGCAAAGAAAGTAGTAGAAAATGCTGCTCAAAACAGCGAAGAAGTACTCGTGAAAGTAAAATCTTCTTTGGAAGAAGGCTTTGCAAACCTCAAAAAAACTGTAGGTTTTGACAGCGCTCCCGAGTTTATCAAAGATACGGTAACTGCGCAAGAGCTTTTGGCCAAAAATTGGTTCGACTCTTTGCTCCGTGTAGCACAGGTAAAATCTGCCGAAGAACTCAACGAAGTGTTGATGACACAAGTGAAGCATTTCCAAAAAAACTTGACCACTGCTTTGGACACAGAGTATTGGAAGCAAGAAGGCAAAGAAGCCAAAGATTTTGTATCTGCTGACTTCGCCAAAGAAACAATCATCAAAGTGATAGATCTTTGCCAACCAGCCAAGTAATTTTCCAAAGAAAAATATCCAACTGTAAAAGCGGGCTTTTTAGCTCGCTTTTTTGTTGTTAAAATGCAAGTAAGTCTGAGTGTAGAAAAGCTAGTGCTTGGAAGTACGATATTTTAAAGTTCTAAATTTATATAAAAATAATACAATTTTGATAAGCTTTAAAATGCTGATTTTTAATTTTTTGTAAAAAATATATCAAAAAAGTTTTATTTTATAAAATAAGCTTGTATCTTTGTAGAATCAATTAGACATAAGGAAAAAGAGTTATCACCTTTAAATAGTACAAATATGGCAAGCGCAAAAGAATCTGCAAAAAAAGTGGTTGAAGCAACCGCTCAAAACAACGAAGAAGTATTGGTAAAAGTAAAAACTACTCTTGAAGAGAGTTTTGCCAACATCAAAAAAACAATGGGCTTCGACAATGCCCCTGAGCTTATCAAAGCAACCGTAAATGCCCAAGAAAGCTTGGCCAAAAACTGGTTCGACTCATTGATTCGCGTAGCAAAAGTAAAATCTACTGAAGAAATCAATGAAGTGTTGATGAGCCAAATGAAACATTTCCAAAAAAATCTGACCATTGCAATGGATACAGAGCATTGGAAAAAAGACGCAAAAGAACTGAAAGACGTAATGTCGCCTGAGTTTGCTCAAGAAACTATCGTAAAGGTAATAGACCTTTGCCAACCAGCCAAGTAAGCATAATAGCTACTTAAATATGATGAAAAGCGAGCCATTTGGTTCGCTTTTTTTGTGCTTGATAGGGAAAGAATGGCAGGCGCGCCGACCGGAATTTTGCTTTTGGAGAGGAAAATTATTAACTTTCTCACCTATCCCAAATAGCCCTACTCATTCTCCATGAATGCACCGCAAATACTCCAACAACTCCAATCCTTCGAGTCCTTACAACAAGTACCCCAAGACCAACTCCAATGGCTCATTGCCCAAGGGCAGTACCGTGTATTGGAGGAAGGCACTTTCCTCTTCAAAAAAGGCGACCCCGTGGCCGAAACCCATTTTATTTTTTCGGGAGAAATGCGCCTCTATATGCAGGCCGAGCAGCAAGAAATAGATTTGGGAAACCGTGGGGCGGGTGCTATTACAGGATTTCTGCCTTTTTCGCGCGCCGGCAATGCCACCGCCTTTGCCGTAGCCACCAGCCCCATGACCTTGCTCTCGCTACACAAGCAGCACGAAAAAGAGCTCATCACACATCATTATGAGCTGGCGCAGGTATTGGTACATACCATGACCTCGCGGGTGCGCGAGATGACCAACCTCCAAAAACAAAACGAAAAAATGATGGCCTTGGGCAAGCTCTCTGCCGGATTGGCACATGAGCTCAACAATCCCGCCGCCGCCGTGGTGCGTGGGGCTGATGCCCTCCAAAAACAACTCCAAGCAAGTGCCGACAAGCTATTGCAACTCACTGCCCTTTGCTTACAAGAACAAGAAATCGCTTTGGCCGTGCAAATGCTCAAAGAGAAAATTGCTGCCGATACACCGCCACTCAGCCTCAGAGAACGCAGCGATTGGGAAGAGCAACTCGAAGATTACCTCCAAGACTTTGGCAAGGAGCGTTATGAAATTGCAGAAAATCTGCTTGATTTTAAGTTCCAAATACAAGATTTAGAGAAATTGAAAGCACAAGTAGCCACCGAAAAGTTTGCCGGACTGCTCCAGTGGATGAGCCAGTACCTTGCTACCGAAAAACTGGTGCAAGACATCTACGAAGCCTCGCAGCGTATTTCCAAACTCATCGGTGCGGTGAAAAGCTATACGCACATGGATCAGTCGCCCGACAAACAGCTTTCCGACCTGCACCAAGGTTTGAACAATACCCTCACCATGCTCCAATACAAGCTCAAAAAAGAAAATATCCGACTGCACAAAGAATATGGCGCGCTGCCGCCTGTAGCCATTTATGTCAATGAGCTAAACCAAGTATGGACCAACCTCCTCGACAATGCCATTGATGCTCTGGAAGGAGTAGAAAGCCCGCAACTCACTATACGTACTTTTGTGGCGCATCGGCAAATACAAGTAGAAATAGAAGACAATGGCGCGGGTATTCCCGTAGCCATCCTTGAGCGTATCTGGGAGCCCTTCTTTACTACCAAAGCCATCGGCAAAGGCTCCGGCTTGGGCTTGGAGTTGGTTTATGAGATTGTCCGAAAGCACCAAGGCCATGTAGAAGTAAGCTCCGTGCCCGGCCAAACGGTGTTTCGGGTAAGTCTGCCCTTACAAAATACATAGATTTTTAACCACCCTTTGTCAATATGAACCAAGCCATTATCTTTTCTTTAGACGACGACCCACAAGTATTACGTGCCATCAGCCGCGACCTCAAAAATCAGTACCGAGAGGAGTTTCGCATTCTGAGTACCGCCTCCGCGCAAGAAGCCCTTGATACCCTTTTACAACTCAAAAATAAAGGCGAAGAAGTAGCCCTCTTGCTCTCCGACCAACGTATGCCCGAAATGACCGGAGTGGAATTTCTTGAAAAAGCCAAGCTGCTTTTTCCCAAGGCCAAGCGCGTATTGCTCACCGCCTATTCCGATACCGATGCCGCCATCAAGGCCATCAACGAAGTGCAATTGGACTACTATCTGCTCAAGCCTTGGGACCCACCCGAAGAAAAGCTCTATCCTGTTATCAACGACTTGCTCGAAGAGTGGCAAGCCGACTTTGTGCCGCCTTTCAAAGGGCTTCGCCTCTTGGGCTATCAGTTCTCTCCCCAATCGCATCATATCAAAGATTACCTCTCCAGCAATCTTTTTCCTTACCAATGGCTCGATATACAACGCTCCGAAGAAGCCCGCACACTGCTCACTGCCAATGCTTTGGAGGCTGTGCAGCTTCCCGCCCTGTTTTTTGAAGACGGAGAGATTTTAGTCAATCCTGATATACAGCGAATCGCCCAAAAGCTCGGCCTCAGCCCCGAAGCCAAAGCCGACCTCTACGATGTAGTGATTATCGGGGCAGGCCCTGCCGGATTGGCCGCCTCGGTGTATGCCGCTTCCGAAGGGCTCAAGACTTTGCTCATCGAAAAGCACGCTCCGGGCGGGCAGGCGGGCACCAGCTCACGCATCGAAAACTACCTCGGCTTTCCCAAAGGCCTGAGTGGTGCCGACCTCGCAAGGCGCGCCATCACCCAAGCGCTGCGCTTTGGCACGGAACTACTCACACCGGGCGAGGTAGCTGCCGTTACTTTTCAAGAAGCCTACAAAAGTATTCATCTGAGCAGTGGCGCAGTGGTACATACCAAAAGTATTGTGGTTACAACGGGTGTGAACTACCGACACCTCGAAGCCAAAGGGATCGAAAAGCTGAGTGGAGCAGGGGTGTATTATGGTGCTGCCAGTACCGAGGCCAACTATTGTGCAGAAAAATCGGTCTTTATTGTGGGAGGAGGCAACTCCGCCGGGCAAGCGGCTATGTACCTGAGCCAATTTGCCAAAAAAGTAGTGATGCTCATCAGGCGCAAGTCGCTCGGAGATACCATGTCTTCTTACCTCATAGACCAAATCAACGTTACGACCAATATAGAAATATGGGGCGAAACCGAGGTGGAGGAGGTATTGGGTGAGGAAACCTTGGAGCAAGTGCGGGTACGCTTCCACGCGCAACAGCGCAGCGAAAACCATGAGGCCGTAGCTTTGTTTATATTCATAGGTGCCAAGCCCGTGTCCGATTGGCTGCCCAAGGAGATGCTGCGCGATGAGAAAGGCTTCGTGCTTACGGGCAAAGACTTGCCCTTGCAAGCCGACTTTAAAAAGCGTTGGAAATACTTTCGAGAGCCGCACCTGCTGGAAAGCAGTATTCCGGGGATTTTTGTGGCCGGAGATGTGCGCTCCGGTGCCATGAACCGCGTGGCCTCGGCAGTAGGCGAAGGCGCCATGTCCATTAGTTTTGTACATAAATATTTAGCTGAAATTTAATCTTACCGATGCATACACTTGCTTTTACTGCTTTAGATACCCTTTCTCAGATAGAAAAATACCGCCAAGTAAGGGCGCATACCGAAGCGCTTTGCCAACAGCTCGAAACAGAGGATTACGGCCTCCAGCCGGAGGTTTTTGTGAGTCCTGCCAAGTGGCATTTGGCGCATAGTACTTGGTTTTTTGAGACCTTTCTCCTAAAAAATTACCTCAAAGACTACCAAGCCTTCCATCCGGCTTATGCTTTTTTCTTCAACAGCTACTACGAGTCTTTGGGGCAGCGCAGCAAGCGCACCGAGCGGGGCTTTTTGAGTCGCCCCACCGTGAGCGAAGTATATGCCTATCGCCGCCACGTAGATAGCCACATGGAGCAACTGCTGGCCGAAGCTGCTCCACCGGAAGAAGTTTTTCTCTTGGGCTTGCACCACGAGCAGCAGCATCAGGAGCTTTTGGCTACCGACCTCAAGTACTCTTTGGGCTTCAATCCGCTCTATCCCGCAGTGCTCGACCTCCAAGAACAAAGCCTGATGCCTACCGCCCAAACGTATATTTCTGTGCCCGAAGGCCTCTACGAAATAGGCCATACAGGCGAGGGCTTTTGCTTCGACAATGAGCTGGGGCGACACCAAGTGTATCTATCAAGTTATAAAATCGCCCAACGCTTGGTAAACAACCAAGAATATTTGGAATTTATAGAAGACGGCGGCTACCAAAAAGCCCTGCTATGGCACGAAGAGGGCTGGGCTTGGGTAAAGCAAAACCAAGCCCAAGCGCCCTTGCACTGGCAGCAAGACAGCCAAGGCGCTTGGCACTTTTATACCCTCCAAGGCCTCCAAAAGCTCGAAGCCCAAGCCCCTGCTACGCATCTCAACTTTTATGAGGCGGCTGCTTTTGCAGCTTGGGCAGGCAAGCGCTTGCCCACGGAGTTTGAATGGGAGGCCGCAGTGGCGCATCTGCACTATGGGCAGCGCTGGGAGTGGACGCAGTCGGCCTACCTGCCTTATCCGGGCTACCGCAAGCAGGCCGGAGCGCTGGGCGAGTACAATGGCAAGTTTATGGTCAATCAGATGGTACTGCGAGGCGCATCGGTGGCCACTCCGGCAGGGCACAGCCGCCCCAGCTATCGCAATTTCTTTCATCCACAATACCAATGGCAGTTTAGCGGCTTGCGTCTGGCCGAATAGCGCAAGCGCCTGCTTTTCTTTTTCTATGAAAAATTCCCTTATGCAAGCATCGGCTTTGGAAGAAGCCTTTGCCCAAGACCTTTTGGAAGGCCTACAAAAGCCGCTCAAAAGTATTCCTTCTAAGTATTTCTACGATGCCCGTGGCGATGCCCTCTTCCAGCAGATTATGCAGCTGCCGGAGTATTACCTTACAAGGGCCGAATATGAGATTTTGAGCCAACAAGCTGCTGATATTCTTGCCCCTTGGCTACATAGCGAGCGTCCGCTGGCCTTGGTAGAGCTGGGAGCGGGCGATGGCTTCAAAACCAAGCTGCTGCTGGACTGCCTACAACAACACAAGACGGAGGTACATTATTTTCCGATGGATATTTCGGGCAATGTGCTGGTGCAATTGGAGCGCGATTTGGCCGAGCGCTACCCGAACCTTGTAGTACACCCGATTGAGGGCGATTATTTTGAGGCGCTGCAAAGCTATGCTTTCCCTGCCGATATGCCCAAGCTGCTGCTTTTTTTGGGTGCCAATATTGGTAATTACAGTGTGGACGAGGCAAAGCGTTTTTATAAAATGCTTTCGGAGGCTTTGGTGCAGGGCGATGCGGTGCTTTCGGGCTTCGACTTGCAGAAGCATCCGGCCACGATTTTGGCGGCCTACAACGATGCCCAAGGCATCACAAGGGCTTTTAATCTGAATCTTTTGGAGCGTATCAATCGCACTTTTGAGGGGAATTTTCCCTTACATCTCTTTCGACATTATCCGATATACGACCCCGAAACGGGCTTGGCCAAGAGTTTTTTGGTATGCGAGCAGGCTTGCAGGGTGCAGCTCAAAAAACTGAACTTTGACTTTTCTTTGGCAGCAGGAGAGGTGATTTTTACGGAAATATCGCGCAAATACCGCCTCGACGAAATTGCCCAATTAGCCGAGCAACAAGGTTTTGAGGTGCTGCAAAATTACTTCGATTGCAAGCATTATTTCGTAAACTCGCTTTGGCAGAAAAGGGATTGAGGTTTTAAAATCTATAGCGTCGGACTTTTTTCCGGTGTTGCTTTTATTTGACATCTCGAAGAAACTCCAAGGCTTTTTCAAAAACTTCATCTCGGCCTTCGCGTATGCCCTCAACGCTGGGAGAAACCTCTATATCAGGCAAAATCCCTATTCCGTGTGTTCTTTGTCCATTCATTTTTACAATAAGCCCTGTGAACATAAGTTGAAATATTTTAGTATTCTTCACCATTACTACGTCTCCATTTGTACCTGCGGTGGCTTCGCCAATAATGGTTCCTATTTTATTTTTCTTGACTGTTCCGAGCCAAGTTTCTGGATAACTGTAAGTTTTAGAAGAAGATAAACAGACAAGTTTTGCTTTTGATTGTACGCTTTCAGTTTTGTATATGGCTACTTCGACCCTTGAAGTGGTATCAGGGGGAAGTACAGGCGAGGTAATCACGGGTGTTATCATTTCCAAACCCTCTAAGGGTTTTGGAGAAAAAAAGGCGAGCAGCTCATCAGAAGAATAACTGGGGTAGCCTCTCACATCAAAAATAAAACCTTTTGCGTCTTTATTAGCAATGATAAAAGCCTTGGCTTTTTCGAGAGAAAAACTCCTGTTGCAAACATCAATATAGCAAATGTCATTCTCTAAGTTTCTAATAAAATCTTGCTCTTTCTTGGGCTTTATCAAGAATACATTTTTTTTGAGTGTTAGTACAACAGTGGTATCCTCTTGCTTATACCTATCAAGGGTCAGTGTATCAAATTGATGAGGACGTACTACTTCAAATATGCTTTTTGCGGCATCGTTCATTTTGGCTTTTCGATTTGCTCCAGATGCGTAGGGTAGTTTTTGGACGATTCGCTCCTCTACCTCTTTTCCATTAATTTTTTTGATTACATCACCTTTTTTTACAAATTTTTCATTAGAAAACTGCACCATCAGCTTGTTTTCTACTAAGTCTGTTTCCAGTTCTACTGAATAATCGGGCAGCCTTGTTGCGAGAAAAGAGGTGGTAGTGAGTAATCCCGGAAATACCTTAGCATGAGCGTCGCTCATATCACTGGTCATTATTTGAAGATTGATAAAGTGGTTGGCCATATCCTCGACCACGAACATATTCTTCAAATACTTTTCAAGCGAATGATACCACATTGCTTTATCAATGTACGGATTAAAATAGTATCCGGCATTCCAAAGTATCGTTACGTAGCCCAGTTGGTAATAATGAGGAAAATATGGATTTCCCTTGTTTTTTCGCAATTTTTTAACAGTTGCTACTTTTTTAAATTCTCTTTTGTGAAATTTATCTACTCTTTTGTAAAAATCGGTGAACGCTTTGTCAATACCATTGCTGTAAGGTATGCAAACGCTGTAATGCAGAAAAACACCTCCTACAAGTTCTTGGTGAATGCTTTGTGTTAATGCTACATCAATAGAGTCTATTGTTTTGGTAATCACTTCCGTGAAATAAGGTTTATACTCTTTGGGTACACTTCTGGGGATAGAAGCGTCTAAGCCTGCTCCTGTGTGTTTGTAATAGCTCAATTGCCTTTCCTGATGGATTTTGAGTGGAGTATTTGGGAAAGAGTCTATGATGATGTGTGCAGAAATCGGGTAGAAGACCTTCCTTAAAGTATGTACTAATTCTTCTTTAGTTTTTACCTGAGATACTTCGTATGCACCATATATCGCAAGCGATTCCCAATCTGTTTTTTGACTTTCCAAAGTTGGCTGAAAGTAGCGAACAATGCCATAGGTTTTGGAAAATGCTTGTAGGTATTCAATATTTTGAGAGAATAAATGACTGCAAAATAAAAAAAGAAATAGAAGTATAAAAATGAGGCTTTTAGAGGGCATTTTTTTTAGATTTAGAATTTCAAACATAAAATTTTCTTAAATATATATACATATTCAAAATAACCAAGCGCTGATATCTTTGATTTTCACCACAAAGCGCATAAAGGTTTTCACAGAGAGTACAAAGAGCCTCATTGTGCAATAAGTATTTTTAAAAATGCATAGCGTCGGCCTTTTTTCGGTGTTTTAATCCGGCGCTGCCATCAAAAACTCACGCGCAGCCCTGCCAAAATATTGATAGGGCGGAGGCGGAAGGCATTGGCGATTTCGGTATTGGCTTGCAGCGAGAAGGTCTCGAAGGCATCTTGGTTGCTGAGGTTGAAGCCCTTCAGATAAAAGTCGTAGCGTTGGTAGCGATAATGCACAGAAGCATCTATAAAAAAATAAGGGTTTTGGTTGTCGCGCACCCAAGCATTGTAATACTCCCCCGAACTGCTAAATACCCAATCACCTACAATTATATTTAGCTTTAGCAAACTGGAAAGCCTATATACCGTAGGGTTGGCCGTGCCGCTTAGGTCGAAGCGGCTTTGAGAAGCAATGCCTTCTACCTTCCATTCGGGCTGCAGCCAAGAGAGCTTCTGCACAAGGATTTTGCTTTGGAGACTGTAATTCTGAAAGGTAAAAGTACTGGCCACATCGTTTTGCACTTGCTCGCCTTGGGTTTGGTTGTAAGAGGCCGTGAGGCGGAAATTGCTACGCAACTTATAGAAATACTTGTTGAAAGTGCTGTTAAGCATGATGTTTTGGCGGCGGTTGTCGGCAGCTTGCAAGCGCAGGCGCTCCAGCTCTGCCAAGTAGCTGTAATTGTAGAGGTAGTTGAGCGATGACTGGTAATAAGTAAGTGCGGTATTGATACTCCATCCGTTCAAGAGATTGTTGTAATAAATGTTGCCACTCAGGTTGAAACTTTGCTGGAGTGGCACAAAAAAGTCGCCGGATTGGCTATTGCGATAGGTGCTGCTCAGGGCATTGCGGTAGGGCAGCACTTGCTCGTCGGCTTGGCGCGACAAGCCCGCTGCCAGGCCGAGGTTCAGAGAGCGCAGCGTAAATTGGCTCATAAGGTTGCCTTGGTAGAAGTGATAAAGCTGGCTTTGCTGCTCACTTTGGTCTTGCAGATGAATGTAAGAAGGCCTGTATTGTCCCTCAAAGGTAAGCCTTGTGCGGCGGCTTATATTGCGCTCTGCCTTCAGTTTGGCGAAAGTAGAAGCCTCTGCCCAAGTGTAAGCATTGCGCAGGCTATCGGGCTGGCTGGGCGGCAAGGCCTCTTGTTGGAGCTGCCCTTGGGAGTCGAAAGCCTGGTAGCGCAGCCGGAAGCCCGTTTGGAAGCGGTATTGTATTTTGTTCCAAAAATTTATTTTTATCAAGAAGTTCTCGGTGCTTGCCTGCTGCTGTTTGGCTCTCTGCAAGAAGTCATTGTAGGGGAGACCCTGATTAAAAAATCCATTGAAGAGGTTTTCTCCAAAGCGGAGCGATTGAGGCGTACTGCTCAGGTAGCTATTCGACACCCATTGCGTAATATTTTCGCCCTTGCCAAGGCGGTAGCTCTGAAACTCATTAGCCAGCTCGAAAAAAGGATTGCGGAGGTCTTGACGGATGGTAGGCCCTGCACCGCTAATCAGCCCTTCCTCTTGTTGAAAATAGGCTTTTACTTGGGTTTTATTTTTGATATAGCGCTGCGTCAAGTTTTGCTCATATTCGGCCTCCGCCTGCCAAAGGTGCAAGTTTTGGCGGTTGCTTTTATTTTCATTGATAAAAATGGTATCGGTAGGCGTAAAAATCTTGCTTTGAGAGAGGTTTTCGTTTTGGAGGTTTTCGTAGAGATAATTCACGTGGTAGCGCAGCTGTGCGCCCTTGGGCAGGCGTTGCACCCCATTGAGCGAGGGCATAAAACTTTCGTTGAAGCGGAAGCGCTGCTCTTGGAAAGGAGGTGGAAAAACCCGCACCAAGCGCAGCAAATCTTCTTTTT
Organism: Thermonemataceae bacterium; assembly: GCA_036788275.1. GTDB lineage: Bacteria > Bacteroidota > Bacteroidia > Cytophagales > Thermonemataceae > DAIQNQ01. The sequence goes on along the minus strand of DAIQNQ010000020.1, from coordinate 1,187 downwards.
GGCGTGGCATTCTGTTGAAAAGCACGTTGTTCATGTCGAGCTTGTGTTCGGTAAGCTCGCGCAGAGGGTTGAGGCCGATATTATTGCTCTTGAGCACATTGATAAACTGATGGTTTTTGAAAAACTTGAGCGCCGTAAGCTGTCCTTCCCACAAAATCGGTGTAGCGCCTGCATACAGCTCCGCATTGAAAGCGATTTGCTTGCGGGCTTTTTCGGTGAGGCGCAGGTTGAGGGCAGGGTTTTGACCATTGATGCCCAAGCTGTCGAGCATTTTGATGGCCTGATGGTTTTCATAAAATTCCACTTCCTCTACCATTTCCCAAGGGATATTGTCGCTGCCGATATTGTAGCGTTGCCCCAGCATATCCAGATTTTCTATATAAAACTTCTCGATAGGCCTGCCCTTGTACTTAATCAGGCCGTTTTCTTCTACCTCTACGCCGGGTAGTTTTTTCAATATATCGCCGATGCTGCGGTCGGCCTTGGAGCTAAACTGCTCCACATTATATACCGCAGTATCATTTTTAATTTTTACGGGCTGCATATTGATTTCCACCTCCCGCAGCTCCAATACCTTTACTTCCAAGAGCAGTTCCAAGCTTTGCGAGCGGTTGGCGATGCGCTCCACCCGCTTTTGGTGGCCGAGGTCTTGTACTACCAAGTCCACAGAGTCGGCCTCGATACTGAAAGACAAACGGAAGCCACCCTTCTCGTCGGAGAAGGTATAGGCCAAAAGCTTTTCGCTGCCTTGCTGATATACCAAGACACCCGCTCCCGATACAGGCTCTTTCTGTGTATTTTGGAGCTTGCCTTGTACGGTGCTTTGCGCCGAGGCCAAGGCTGCCCAACTTAGCAATGCTGCCAAAAGCCCTCCTCTCGGCAGCATTGCACATAAGCTGAGAATAAAATGGCTACTCAAATTCGATGGGGTTGTAGATAGCTATTGTGTTGTTTTGTTTTTCGTTATTCTGCTTTGTATTGCTATCTTTTGCTTTTATTTCTACGGGAGTATTGGCCAAAAGAGCAAGCTTATAGCCGGCAGGGTCTTCGAGGTATTTTTTCAGCTCTGCAATATACTGCTTACGGGTGATTTTAGTGAAACTTTTAGGTGATTCACCAAAGTAATGGCTGTTCATTTCGGTATTGGGAGGGAGGCGCTTCAAGCCAATCAGTTCAAAGGCAAAATG
>DAIQNQ010000019.1:22325-26256 GCA_036788275.1 Thermonemataceae bacterium | reverse complement strand
AGCTACGCCGATAGAAAGAAGCCTTTCGAGCAAGATAAAAAAGTGGCCAGAGCCCCTATGTACGACCTGAGTAAGTACAAAAATGTAATTTCTCGTAAGAGAGCCGAAAAAGAAAGCCCCGCCGGAGAAGTCAAAAACCAAGAAATGCGTCTCAACCGCTTCTTGGCCAATGCAGGTATCTGCTCACGCCGCGAAGCCGACGAGCTTATCAAGCAGGGATTCGTAAAGGTAAATGGCAAGGTGATTACCGAGATGGGCTTCAAAGTAAGCAAAAAAGACGAAATCAGCTACAAAGGAGAGCCGCTCTCGCGCGAGAAGCTGGTATATGTACTCCTCAACAAGCCTAAAAATTATATCACCACCATGGACGACCCCGAGGAGCGCCGTACCGTAATGAGCCTGGTAGAAAAAGCTTGTGAAGAACGTATCTATCCTGTAGGCCGCCTCGATCGCAACACCACCGGCCTCTTGCTTTTTACCAATGATGGACTGCTGGCCGAAAAACTGATGCACCCTTCCAACAAAGTAAAGAAAATCTATGAAGTAACTCTCGACAAAGCCCTCAGCGAGGAAGACTTCGTACAGCTTCAAAAAGGTGTAGAATTGGAAGATGGCTTGGTACAGATAGATAAAATTGCCCTTTTGGACAGCAACAAGATAGGTTTGGAAATCCACCTTGGCAAAAACCGTATTGTAAGACGTATCTTTGAGGCGCTCGGCTATGAGGTAGAAAAACTCGACCGTACCGTATATGCAAGCCTTACCAAAAAAGACCTGCCGCGTGGCCATTGGCGCTTTCTGAACGAAAAAGAAGTGGTAATGCTCAAGTACATGCTCTAAAAGCAGAGAGCAGTAAGAGCCGCTCACAAAAAAAGATTGCTTAATTTTTTTTCCTACTGAAATTTTGTAAATTGAATCCTTATGCTTCTCAAAAGTATGAGGATTTTTTTATGTCCACATTCCTTGAGCAATCCAAAGAAGTCTCCTTAATCGTATATCTGTTCAGTTTTTTATACTTAAATCTAAATCTCATGGAAACTTATTACAATCCCGAAGACCTCAAAAAATTTGGCAACATTGGCGATTTCCAAGAAAATCTCGCCAAGAAGTTTTTCGATTACTATGGTGAAGTATTTGCCGAAGGAGCACTTACCGCCCGCGAAAAATCTCTGATTGCTTTGGCCGTAGCCCATGCAGTACAATGCCCCTATTGTATTGATGCCTACACCAGCGATACTATGGAAAAAGGCTGCGATGAGCAGCAAATGATGGAAGCCGTACACGTAGCTGCTGCCATTCGTGGGGGCGCTTCGCTGGTGCATAGCGTACAGATGATGAACAAGTACAAGAACCTCTCGATGTAGCACTCTTTGGCAGCCTTTTGTGCAAGGGCTGCCTTGCTCAAAGCTCTGTTCTATCTCTTCATTAGCAAATTTTCCCCCGTATGAAATCCTTGAAGTCGCAAGCGCACCAACTCTCCGAAAGTGAAAAACAATTGGCCTTGCTCGAAAACGCAGCTCTGACTCCCTTTGAAAATAAACTCCAAGAAAGCGGCCTCTTTCCCCTAAAAGCCACCCAATTAGATATTTTCCAAATCAATGTAGGCAAAATGTGCAACCAAGTATGCAAACACTGCCACGTAGATGCCGGCCCCGACCGCAAGGAAATCATGACACGCGCCACCATGCAGCTCTGCTTGGAAGCACTCCAAAAAACCAATGCCTCGGTAGTGGACCTCACCGGAGGTGCCCCCGAAATGAATCCTGATTTTCGCTGGTTTGTAGAGCAGCTTTCTGCACTGGGCAAAAAAATCATTGTGCGCTGCAACCTCACCATCATCGTAGCCAACCCTAAATACAACGACTTGCCGGAGTTTTTTCGTCAGCACCGTATCGAGGTGGTGTCTTCATTGCCTTATTTTACGGCAGGCAAAACCGATGCACAGCGTGGCGACGGGGTATTTGAGCGCTCTATTCGCGCCTTGCGCATGCTCAACGAAGTGGGCTACGGCCAAGAAGGCAGCGGTTTGGTGCTCAACTTGGTTTATAATCCGGCGGGTGCTTTCTTGCCTCCGGCACAAGAAGCCTTGGAAAAAGAGTATAAGAAGAAACTACAAGAAGGCTATGGCATTGTCTTCAACCAGTTGTTTACCATTACCAATTTGCCTATCAGCCGCTATTTAGACTATCTGGTAAAAAGTGGCAACTATGAGACCTACATGGAAAAACTCATCAACAGCTACAATCCCGCCGCCGCCGCCAATGTAATGTGCCGCAACACCCTGTCTGTCGGCTGGGACGGCTATCTCTACGATTGTGATTTCAACCAAATGCTCGACCTCAAGCTTGATGCCCAGTCCAAGCACTTGAGCGATTTCAACCTGACCGACATAGAGTCGCGCAGCATCATTGTCAATCAGCATTGCTACGGCTGTACCGCAGGCGCGGGCTCCAGTTGTGGAGGCGCTACGGCTTAAATTTCATTTTGATTATGAATAAAGCCCTTATTATTTTTCAGAAAAATATGGTGGCAGGGAAGGTGAAAACCCGCCTTGCTGCCGATATTGGCCCGGAGCAAGCCCTTGCCGTATATCAATTTTTAGTAAAGCACACGCACCGCATTGCGCAGTCTTTGGACGCTACCAAATTCTTATTTTTTTCCGAATACCTCGAAAGCCCTCCCAGCCCCGACTACCAATGCTACCTCCAAGAAGGAGCCGACTTGGGCGCACGTATGCAGCAGGCCTTTGCTACGGTATGGGCTTTGGGCTACAAAGAGGTGGTGATTATCGGTACCGATTGCTATGAGCTGGATACTCCCCTGCTGGAGCAAGCTTTTGAAGCATTAGAGAAACATGATGCAGTATTAGGGCCTGCCCTTGATGGTGGCTATTACCTCTTGGGGCTGCGCAAGCCTCTCGATAGCCTCTTTGCCAACAAGACTTGGAGCAGCGCCACAGTGCTGTCGGCAAGCATTGCCAACTTGCAAGAAGCCAAAAAAAGCTATGTCTTGCTTCAAGAAATTTCCGATATTGACCAGCTCAAAGACATTCCGCCTGCGCTCAGGCAGTACTTGGGCTTGTTGCCTATCAATCATCAAGACAAATCTATATGATTACTTTTACACAAATACAAGAAAGTGCCGCCTACTTGCGTGCCCAAGGTATTGAAGCGCCACAAGTGGGGATTATTCTGGGTACGGGTTTGGGCAATTTGGCCACCCATATCGAAGTAGAAAAAGAGATTTTGTACCAAGACATCCCCCATTTTCCGGAGGCAACGGTGGAGTTTCACGCCGGAAAGCTCATCTATGGTACTTTGAGTGGCAAGAAAGTCTTGGCCATGAAAGGGCGATTCCATTATTATGAAGGCTACGATATGCAGCAAGTTACCCTGCCTGTACGAGTGATGAAGCTCTTGGGCATCGAGGCGCTGCTTATTTCCAATGCCGCCGGCGCTGTCAATCTTTCTATGAAAAAAGGAGATTTGATGCTCTTGGATGACCACATCAATCTACTGCCCGACAATCCGCTGCGTGGTGCCAATATCGAAGAGATGGGGCCGCGTTTTCCTGATATGAGTGCCCCTTATCACGCATTGCTCAATCAAAAACTTTTGGAAATAGCCCAAACAGAGGCGCTTCCGCTACACAAGGGCGTATATGCAGCCATGATAGGCCCCAACCTCGAAACCCGCGCCGAGTATCGCTTCTTGCAGATTATCAAGGCCGATGCGGTGGGCATGTCCACCGTGCCGGAGGTGATTGTGGCCAATCATTGCGGCTTGCCTTGTGCCGCCGTGTCGGTGCTTACCGACGAATGCGACCCGGAGCATCTCAAGGCCATTGACTTGGCGGAGATTATCGCGGTGGCTGCCCAAGCGGAGCAAAAGCTCAGCCTGCTTTTTATGAAACTCTTGGCTGATTGGCCGCT
>DAIQNQ010000019.1:7766-22225 GCA_036788275.1 Thermonemataceae bacterium | reverse complement strand
AATTCATCATTCTTTTGCATTTCACAAGTACCTGCGGGCAGCTGTAAGAAGAAAATATGGTACAGATGCCATAACAAAATTAAACAGACTTCTAAGGCTGCGGCTGGTATTTGGCGAGTGAAAGCTTCCAATTGTAATCGCTGTATCGGATAGCCGGATTCAGGTCTTGGGCGAGCAGCTGGTGCTTTTTGAGAAAGCGCAGCATACCTTTTTTTCCTCCAAAATCTCCCCTAAACCAACTAAAAAGCTTGGGAATGGTGATGGTCTGTTTTTGCTCGTCGAGTTGTATTTCGTCTTTTAGGAAATTGAGCGTGGCCAAATCTAATTGTCTGTCTATGTTTTCGGCTTTGTAAAAAGCGATAGGTGGGCAGCTGTGTGCCCCACAGTTGAGGGCAAAATGAATGCGCTCGTCCACCTCCGCTACTCTGAAGCGCTTCTCGAAGCTTCCGGGAAACCACTTGTTGGCATAGCCCCAGCTGTATTTGATTTTAGAACGGCGCAAAATGCCGTGTTCTATATCATCAAGGCTCAATTTTTTACCTGCCACCTCTATCAGCGCTTTGGTAAAAAACTTATTACGCTCCTCATACAAATCGGGCGATTTGAGTAATAAGTGCTGCACAAAAGCATTATAAATATTCAACCAAAAGGCTTTTTTACGTGCATCATCGTTGAGCTGTGCTTGTAGGCTTGCGGCATCGGCCTTTGCCAAAAGTGCCGCCAAGCTGTCGGTAGGCTCCTCGGTTTTGATGGCATAGAGGAAATCTTGGGAGATTTGGAGGTAATCCATAGATGAAGCGCTAGTTGCAAGGCCGCTTTCTTGTGCCTGCTCCTGACAAAAAGAGATATTGAGCAAAAGCGCTACCAAGGCAAAGGTAAAAGTATATTTAAGCATTTTTCGGTAGGGTTTCATGAGAAGTGTCTTTACTTGTAAGTAATATAAGCATCGGCAGCAGCAGCAAATCGCTTAGCAAAGCCGTAAGCAGTGTAGCACTTACCAACAGACCAATATACGAAATACTGGCCAAGCTGGACGCAGCAAAAAGTACAAATCCACCACTCAATACAAAAGAACTAATCACCATCGCCTTGCCTGTATGGCGCAGAGTGTGGCGCAAGGCATATACTTGGTACCGAAAGTGCTTTTGGTTGAGCTGAAAAGCACTCAGAAAGTGAATGGTATCATCTACAGCAATACCAAATGCAATGGGAAATATCACACAAGTGGCCATATTGAGCGGAATGCCCCACCAGCCCATTAGTCCGGTCATCACAGCCAAGGGCAGCAGATTGACCAAACAAGCCACCAGCAGCATGCGCCAGCTCCGAAACATAGCCAATACAATCAGGGCAATCAGCGCCAAATTGAGCAGCAGTCCTTTGGCCATGTGTGTGAGCAGCAGTTGGTGTTGCTGGTCTATGAGATGGCTGGTACCGGTGCGCTCATAGTCGAAATAGCGCAAAGACTGCATAGCTTTGTCGAAGTTTTGATGGAGCACCTGCATAGCTTGTGTGCCCAAGTCGGGCAAGCGGCTGCTCATCCGAAAAAGGCGCTCATCGGCGGCGATGTATTGCTTTAGAAAAGGCTTTTTTTGTATTTTATCCATTTCTTGCAGCAGCAAGTCCCATTCTTGTTCAGAATGAGGCAGGGCAAAAGCCTCCGGCACACCTTGCTTGGCTTGCCGAAGCTGCCGCAAAAGGCTGAGTGAAGAATACACTTGGCGCGCCGGATAGAGTGTTTGCACCGCTTTTTCGATGGCTGCAAGTTCTTGCCAAGCCGCCTTATCGAAAAGTGCTGTGGGCTTTCGCAAATGCAGCAGCAGCTCAAAAGGCCGATAGCCCTCATAGTGTTGGGCTACATAGTTATAAGCCTGTTTGTGGGTTTCTTGCTCCTTCCAATCACCCAATAGGTAATGGTCTTTTTGCAGCTTTGCCACTCCTGCCATCGCTACCAGAAGCAACAAAAGGCAAGCACTCAAAAAAACTTTTCGATGCCTCAAAAGCCAAAGCCCCCAAAGCTGCTTCATTACCTGAGGGCGCATATTTTGTGGAAAAGGTAACAATAACAACAAGGCAGGCAGCAGGCTATATGTGAGCAAAAAACTTAGTAGTACTCCCAGAGCAGTGCTGCTGCCAAAGTCTTGTACGGGCAGAATTTCAATCCAGCGCAAGCTCCAAAAGCCCACTGCCGTAGTAAGTGCCGTGAGCAGGCTCGCCCGCCCACTCTGCAACCAAGCTTGCCGCAGTGCCTCTATCTGTCCTTGCTGCGCCAAAGCCATATACTTCTCTAAGAGATGTATGGCCATAGATATACCGACTACCATCAAAATAGCCGGACTCAGCACCGAGAGCAAATTGAGCGGAATACCCAAGGCTGCTATTAAGCCCAAACTGCAAAAAACACCCAGCCCCACCGTCGCCAAGGTAAGTACTACCAATGGGATATTTCGGAAGAAAAAATACAAGCAGCCGGCAGCCAAAAGCAGGCTCAACCAAGCAAAATATTGCATTTCTGTACCCATACGCGCAATAAAGGCTGCTTGCCCCTTGTATTTTCCCACATAATATACCTCTGTAAAAGTATCTGCCACCAATGCCTCCACTTGTTGAAACCACGCATAGCCCTGCGGATTCGACAAACCCTTTTGAGTATGTACCAGCAAGGCCACACTGCGCCCGTCAGCACCCCAAAGACTGCCTGCTAAGTGGGGCAAGCGAAAAATCAAGGCGGAATCGGCAGCATAGCGCTTGGGGCTTTGCCAATGCATATAGGGCAAGCGCTGCAAACCCGTACTACTTTCTATAAGATAATATAATTCTAAAGGATTGACCAGAGACTTCACCTCGGGCATGGCACGCAAGCGCTTGGCCAATACTTGTATTTTTGCAAAAAAACTGCTGTCGAAAAGCGCTGCTTCGGGCCGCAACACAATCATCAAAGGCTCGCCTTCTTGCGGAGGAAAGTGCGCCTGAAAACGGCGGTAGGCTTGCAAATCAGGATTATTTTCAGGAAAAAAGCGCTCAAAATCATAGTCCAAACGCAGCTGACCGATATATTTTCCTGCACCTGTTACCAAAACAGCCCAAAGCAGGATGCTTCCCAAAGCCAGTTTGTGCAAGTGAGAAATAGTGTTCTTTTGCATTCAATATTTTTTAAATGGGTGCAGGGAAAAATGCCTGAGCTTTTTCTATACAGAGGAAATCTACGAAATATTTGGCATACTTAGTTTTTCCCTATAAGATTATTTAGCTCACGGCGCTCTTTCAAAATCAGTAAAACTCAAGAGACTTTTTTCAATATTTACAGCAGAAAAGAATATATTGAGAGGTAAAAAGACTTTTTCCCCTTGGCTTTCGTATCTTCCCAAAAAATCACTGTGTATTTGCGTATTTTTATCCTCCTTTTACTGATAAATCTTCTGCCTAAATCTTTGGCCTTCGCCCAAGACAGCCTTGCACGTACAAGCAGCCTTCGAGGCTTTCCGGTGGTATTTTATCTTCCCGAAACCAACTGGAGCGTGGGTGCTACGGGGATTTATACTTTCAGGATGCCTCAAGACAGCAGCCGCTACCCTTCGCAGCTCAACCTTGGCATTGCTTATACCCTCAACAGGCAGTTTTTGCTTTACCTGCCCTTTCGATTGTATTTGAAAAAGCACATTGTATATGGCGAGCTGGGCTATTATATCTACGATTATAATTTTTATGGCATTGGTGCACAAACACTTGCTTCCGACGAGGAGGTATATGGCGTACGCTTTCCAAGAGTGCGTCTTACAGCACTTCGGCAAGTTTCTGAGGCTTGGGCAGTAGGCTTGCGCTATTGGGCCGAGGACTTCCGCATCACCGAGCGCGACCCACAAGGGCAGCTTGCCGAAGGCAGCATAGCGGGCAGCAATGGCAGCATCATTTCGGGGCTGGGGCCGGCAGCCAACTACGATACCCGCGACAATATCTTTTATCCTATCAAAGGGGCTTTTGCCGAAATGGCTTTTCAGTATTATCCCTCGCTCTTGGGCAGCAGCCAAGAGTACAGCCGCTTATCGGTAGCTTATGCCAAGTATTTTCACAAGAACGAAAAACATATTTTGGCTTTGCGAGGGCTTATCGAGAGCAGCTGGGGCAATCCTCCTTTCAATCAGATGGCACTTTTTGGCGGGGCGCGCCTCGGCAGGGCTTATTACGAAGGGCGCTATCGCGACTTGCACCTGTTGGGCTTACAAGCAGAATACCGCTTTCCACTCTTCTGGAAAATCGGCGGCGCTTTGTTTACAGATGTCGGGCATATTAGTCCTGATGGGACAAGGCTAAAAGCCCAACAATGGCGCTATACCTTGGGCGGAGGCCTCCGCTATCGCCTCAATGAAAAAGAAAAAATCAATCTGCGCCTCGATGTAGGCTTTGCGCCACAAGAAGGAAGCGGATTTTATGTAACCATCGGCGAAGCTTTCTAAAACATAACCCTTCTTTTTCTGTTCTTTTTTCCTATGATTTCTGTAATTATTCCCACCTACAACGAGGCCGAGCATATCGGCAAGCTGGTAAGCTACCTGCTCCAACACGGAGGCGAGCTGCTCACAGAGGTAATTGTAGCCGATGGTGGCAGCCAAGACCAAACTCTTGCCCTTGCAGAAGCAGCCGGAGCACAAGCCTTTGTATCGCCTGTAAAAGGCCGTGCCGGACAGATGAATGCCGCTTGCCAACGCGCCAAGGGCAGTGTTTTTTATTTTGTTCATGCAGATACAATTCCCACCCCCAGCTTTGCCCAAGACATTGCCAGTGCCCTCCAAGAAGGCTACCTGATGGGCGGCTACTGGTTTAAGTTCGACTCGCCCAAAACTATGCTCCGCCTGAGCGAGTGGTTCAGTCGCCAGAAACTCTTCTTCAGTCGTGGCGGCGACCAAAGTATTTTTGTGGAAAGGGCTTTTTTTGAGCACTTAGGTGCTTACAACGAGCGCTTTGTAGTAATGGAAGAATATGACTTTTTGAGAAAGGCGCGTCGTCAGGCAGCTTTCAAGGTGATTCCGAAAACCACGCTGGTATCGGCACGCAAATACGAGCAAAACAGCTGGCTACGTGTCAATTTCGCTAATTTCATTGCCGTAATGATGTTTCGATGGGGCTATGCACCTTTGCGTATCCTCACTACTTACAAAAAACTTATCAAGCATCCCAAAGCCGATGCCCCCGTATCATGAACCCAACAAGAGACCAACAAGTACAAGCCCTGCGCCCTGTATTAGAAGCCGTACCTGTGCCTGATGAGGCAATGGGTGCTTTTCAGACACAAGTATTGCGCCCCCTGCTGAAGTTTCAGCACGCATATTTAGTACAAGTATTCAAGCATTATTTGGCCAAAAAGAAGGTGGCTTGGGCGGCACTCAATGCCAAAGAGCAGCGCGACTATGTGGAAAACAGCCTCAAAAAAGATGCAGCCCTGAAATATCTGCTCATTGGCAGTATTTGTGGACTGATGAACGAAGAGGAAATGGCTTTTTTCTTGGCACAGCAAGACGAAATCTCGAAGCGCCTGCTGGCTTTTATGGCCAAGCGCATTGCCGAAGGCTTAGCCCAAAGCCACATCTAAAATCATCATCACCACAAAGCCACCGATAAAGCCCAATACAGCAATATCCGTGTATTTGTCGCGCTGTGTTTCGGGGATTACCTCCTCTATCACTACATAAATCATAGCCCCTGCCGCAAAAGCCAATGCAAAGGGCAAGACAGGCTCCATATAAATCACCGCTACTGCTCCAAGCACGCCGGCAATAGGCTCTACAATGGCCGAAAGCTGCCCGTACCAAAAGCTGCGGAAGCGACTCACGCCGTGGCGGCGCAAGGGCATGGCTACGGCAATGCCTTCGGGGAAGTTTTGAATACCAATACCAATGGCCAAACCAATGGCCGATACCAGCAAGTGCTCGCCCGCTCCGGTAGCCGCTGCACCAAACATCACACCTACGGCCAAACCTTCGGGGATATTGTGCAAGGTAATGGCCAAAATCAGCAAGGTACTTTTGTGCCATTGGGTTTTCATGCCTTCGTTTTCTTCTTCGCCAAAGTTGATGTGGAGGTGCGGCGTAAATTTATCCAAAAAATAAATAAACAGCGCCCCCAAGGTAAAGCCCACGGCGGCGGGCATCCAAGGGTAATTGGGATAGCTTTTTTCGGAATACTCGATACTCGGCGCCAACAAAGACCAAAAGCTGGCCGCCAACATCACCCCACCCGTAAAGCCCAACATCACATCTAACACACTGCGTCGCATTTTTTTAAAGAAAAACACGATGGAAGCGCCTAATGCCGTAAGAAACCAAGTAAAGGTAGTGGCCAAAAGTGCCGAATAAACAGGCCCTATATCGGATAAGAAAGCTTGTAATTGTTCCACGTAGAATATTGAATTTTTGCTACAAATATAAATCTTTTTGCAAATAAAATATATTTTTTAGATAAACCTAAAAACTACAAATAGCCTCTGGCCTGCAAGCTGAACAGCTCATAATACAGTCCCTTGGCCTGCATCAGTTCTTCATGGCTACCGATTTCATGCATTTCGCCTTTGCGCAGCACCAAGATACGGTCGGCCATACGCACCGTGGAAAAGCGATGCGAGATAAGCACCGCTGCCTTGCCCTGTGTAAGCTCCGAAAAGCGTACAAAAACCTCGTATTCGGCTTTGGCATCGAGGGCGGCGGTGGGCTCGTCTAAGATTACCAAGGCAGCATCGCGCATGTAAGCCCTGGCCAAAGCCACCTTTTGCCATTCCCCTCCCGAAAGCTCCACTCCTTTTTGGAAGCGCTTGCCGAGCATTTGCTCGTAGCCTTCGGGCAGCTTGGCGATTACACTATCGGCCAAGCTTTGGGCAGCGGCCTGCTCTATTTTGGGTCTTTCGGCTTGGGCTTCTATCTTGCCGATGGCAATGTTTTCAAAGGCCTTGAGCTGGAAGCGGATAAAATCCTGAAAGATTACGCCTATCAGTTGTCGGTAGGCTTGCAGGTCATATTGGCGGATGTCCACGCCGTCGAGCAAGATACGCCCTTCGTCGGGGTCGTAGAGGCGCGCCAAGAGCTTTACGAGGGTAGTTTTACCCGCACCATTTTCGCCTACCAAGGCCAGCTTTTCGCCTGGGTGCAGGTGAAAGCTGATATGGCGCAGCGCCCAGATATTGGACTGCGGATATTTGAAACCCACATTCTCGAAAGTAAAACCCTTGACAATGGGCTGAGGCAAGGGCTGGGGCTGCGCAGGAGAATCTATTTGAGGTTGAATTTCAAAGAAATCAAAATAGTCTTGCAGATAAAGGGCATTTTGGGCAATGGCCGTGAAGCGTGTCAGAATCCCCTGCAAGGTACTGCGCAGGCGTGCGAAAGAACCCGCCAAAAAGGTAAGGTCGCCGATACTGAGAATCCCCGCAATGGTACGAAAGATAATGAGCACATAAGCACCATAGTAGCCTACATCGCCCAAGGTATTGAAGAGCGTGCCCCAAGTGGCTCTTTGCACGGAGAGTTTTTTGTTGAGGTGGTAATAACGCATCGAAAGCTCGGCATAGCGTGTGGTGAGGAAGTCTGAAAGATTGAAGATTTTCACTTCTTTGGCCGTATCATCGCTGGCTCCTACAAAGCGTAGGTAGTCCAACTCACGGCGCTCGGGTGTCCAGCTCCGCGCCAAAGAATAGCCAAAGCGATTGAAATACCATTCGCCCAAAAAAGAAGGTACTGCTGCCAAGGCCACCAACAAAATGAGCCAAGGATTGAAAAGCAACAAGCCCGCTCCCAAAAAGAACATCGTGAGCAGCTCTTGGAGCTGGATAAAAATCTGGGAAATGAGCAGCACGCGCCCACTGGTTTGCTGGCGCGCCCTTTCGAGCTTGTCGTAGAAGAGAGAATTTTCAAATTGCGGCAGGTCTAAGCGGGCGGCGTGCTGCATCAAGGCGATAGAAGAATGGTGCGCATACAAATCGCCCAAGAGGCCGTCTAAAAGATTGATAATACGGGAAAGCAAATTGGAAAGCAATGCCAAGCCAAACTCAAGGCCTACATATTGCCAAAGCAAGGTGCTGGCCTCCCCCACTTTTTGCAGGAGCAGCACCTCGTCTATAATCAACTTGCCCACATAAAGCATACTCAGCGGAATAGCCGCTTGCAGCAAGCGCAGCAGGAAATTGGCCAAGGTCATGGCCGGGTGCGTGCGCCATATCATTTTGAAAAATGTAGGCACATGGCGGAGCGCTTGCAGGCTCTCTTGCAAGCCCATACGCGGCTCGTGCAGGTTTTTGAGGGTATTAGAAAGTCCAAATATTTTTGCCCAGAATGCCATCAGAAAGGAATGATTTTTTATACTTGGGCAGCGCTTGCTTTGTTGATAAACAATATACAAACGCGCCTCAGCCGTTTTGTTGAACTTACAATATTACACAAAAAATTGCGGAAAGCCTTATGCTGCCTTTCTGGCATTTTGGCAAAAGATTTTGTGTATCCGTACAGAAATTTTAGCTTTGTACAATCAACCTTCCAGAATGCCTTTCAGCTATGAATCCCCTGCAAGAAAATAACCTCCACGAAGCCATCGGGCAGCTTCGCCAAGAAATAGACCAACTCGATACCCAAATGCTCGCGCTGCTCAATGCGCGTATGCACTTGGTAAAGCAAATAGGCGACCTCAAGAATGCCAACAATGCCATTGTATATCGCCCTGAGCGCGAAAAGCAAATCATAGACCGCCTCAGCAGCCTCAGCGAAGGTCTGTTGAATCGCCCTGCCATCGAGGCCATCTTTCAAGAAATATTTGCCGTAAGCCGCAACATCGAACTGCTCGAAAAAGTAGCCTTTCTGGGGCCTGTGGGCAGCTTCTCGCACCAAGCCGCCGAAAGCCGCTTCGGAGCGATGAGCGAGTACATTCCCTTGCCTACCATCAAGGCGGTATTTGAGAGCGTGGACACGCAACGCGTGCGCTTCGGGGTAGTGCCCATCGAAAACAACCAAGAGGGTACTGTAACCGAAACCATTGACCTGCTGAACCAGACCGATATTAAAATCGTGGCCGAAATCCCTATGGCCATTCATTTTGCCTTGGCCAGCTGCGAGGAGCAGATAAAATCTGTCAAAAAGATTTATTCTCGTGAGATTGCCTTCCGCCAATGTCGCCGCTTCTTGGAAGATTGCTTCCCGCAGGCCGAGTTGGTGAGCGTGGAGTCCACTTCCAAAGCTGCCGAGCTGGCCGCCCAAGAGCCGGGCACAGCGGCGCTTTGCTCGCATATTGCCGCCAAAATATACGATGTGCCTGTGCTTTTTGAGAATGTGGAAGACAATGCCCACAATACCACACGCTTTTTCATTATCAGCAAGTCTTTCGTAAACCAACCCAGCGGCCAAGACAAAACCACCATTTTGGTAAACCTGCCCGACCAAGCCGGAAGTTTGGCGACTTTCTTGCAAACCTTCGACCGCTACGGCGTGAACCTCAACAAAATAGAAAGTCATCCACGCAAAAATGAGGCACAGTTCAGCTATTGGTTTTATATTGATTTTGAAGGACATTTTCAGGACGAAACCACCCGAAAAGTATTTGAGCGCTACGAGGAGCAAATCCGCTGCTTGGGCAGCTACATCAAACTGTGTTAGTAAAAGTGCCTAAAACAGAAAGCCTTGACCAACATTTTCACTATCTTTGGAGTTAATCAGAAAAATATTTTTTTCATCTATGGACAAGACGCTCACACTGCCGAGTCAGTTCAAATACTGCCCCTCACTTACAGAGTACCAACGCCGTAAAAGCATCGAAGTAAACATAGGAGGCATTCCGCTGGGAGGCAATAACCCTATCAGGGTACAATCCATGACTACTGCCGACACTATGGACACCGCCAAGACCGTGGCCGAGTGTGTCCGCCTCATAAAGGCCGGTTCGGAGTATATCCGCATCACTGCCCCCAGTGTAAAAGAGGCCGAAAATCTGCAAAATATCAAAAATGAATTGCACAAATTGGGCTACCAAGTGCCCCTTATCGCCGATATTCACTTTACGCCGAATGCCGCCGAGCTGGCCGCTCGCATCGTAGAGAAAGTGCGCATCAACCCTGGCAACTATGCCGACCGCAAGCGCTTCGAGGTGATAGACTATACCGAGGTCGAGTACCAAGCCGAGTTGGAGCGCATCAGAGAGAAGTTTATTCCCCTTATCAAAATTTGTAAAGAATACGGTACTGCTATGCGCATCGGCACCAACCATGGCTCGCTCTCAGACCGCATCATGAGCCGCTATGGCGATAATCCGCTGGGCATGGTGGAGTCGGCGCTGGAGTTCTTGCGCATTGCCGAAGAAGAAAATTTCTACAACATTGTCCTCTCCATGAAGTCGAGCAATACACAGGTAATGGTGCAAGCCTATCGCCTTTTGGTGCAGCGCTTAGACGAGGAAGGGCTCAAACCTTATCCCTTGCATTTGGGTGTAACCGAGGCCGGCGATGGCGAAGACGGACGCATCAAGTCTGCCGTAGGCATTGGCACTTTGCTGGAAGATGGCCTCGGCGATACCGTGCGCGTATCGCTTACCGAAGACCCTGAGTTTGAGATTCCCGTGGCCAAAAAGTTGGTAAATCGCTATTTGCAAAGAGCCGAAGAACAGAAGATTATCCCAGAAATCAATCCTGAAAACTACCCTATCAATCCCTTCGCATACAACCGCTATGCTACCCGCGAGGTGTTTAATTTCGGTGCCAAAAATGTGCCCCGCGTAATGGCCGATTACTCTGCTTTAGAGAAAGTAGAAGTAGAAGATTTGAAGCAAATAGGACATTTTTATCTGCCTGCTACCGACAAATGGGCGATGAACGACTTGGGAGCTGATTTCCTGTATTTGGGCAGCAAGAAAGTACCTTTTATGTTTCCCAATGGTCTCAAGGCGGTACAAGATTATGCCACTTGGGCAGTTGAAAGCGAAGAAGCCTATCCTTTGATGAGCGAAGCAGCATATTTGAGCAGCGAGCGCTTTTCTGACAAGCTCAATTTCTTACTACTCAATGTAGATAATACAGACCTAAGCGGCCCATTGCTCCAAAAGCTGCAAGAAGAAAAAAATCCCTTGGTGCTGATGCTCGAAACCCACAATGCCCACGCCTTGCCTGCATTGCGTGCTTTTGTGGTAAAATTGATGCAACACAGCATTGACCTGCCCATCGTAATTCGTAGAAAATACGAAACCGAGGACTTGGAGCAGCTCCAAATAGATGCTTCTACCGATATTGGCGGCCTGCTCGTAGATGGCTTGGGCGATGGCCTCATGCTTTCGGTGGCACAAAAGCAAATCAAAGAAGCCAATAGTTTGGCTTTTGGAATTTTGCAAGCTGCCCGCACCCGCATCACCAAAACAGAGTATATTTCTTGCCCCAGTTGTGGACGCACCTTGTTTGATTTGCAGGAAGTAACCGCCAAAATCCGCAAGCGTACCGACCATCTCAAAGGTGTGAAAATCGCCATTATGGGTTGTATCGTAAACGGCCCGGGTGAGATGGCCGATGCCGACTACGGCTATGTAGGCTCCGGCAAAGGCAAAATCACCCTTTATAGAGGCAAAGAAGTAGTAAAACGTACCGTAGCAGAAGAAAAAGCCTTGGACGAACTCATCGAGCTTATCCGTGAAGACGGTCTTTGGACAGAGCCGGAAGTCGCCTTGGCATAAACCAGACTTTCTCTACGTAAAAACAAAAGCCCGAAGCTTCATCTGAAACTTCGGGCTTTTATAATGCTTGTTTTCTATCTTACAATTACCTTCTGTTGGAAAGTCTTGCCGCTTTCGGTACGCATTTGTGCAATGTACATGCCCTTGGCAAGGCTCACCTTCACCTGATGGCTGGTACGCCCCTCGGCATCTGTAGCCAAAGCCTGACGATACACTGTGTTGCCCACTGCATCGGTAATGAATAGCTGTACTTGCTCCAAGGCAGTACTTTGAAGATTTACCAGAATGGCCTCCCCATTGGTAGGATTGGGCGCAATGTTCATGCCTTCGGCCAAGCTTTCACTCAGGTTGATGGCACGGATGGGCGAGTATTCTGTTTGGCCTTGTGCATCGCTACGCTTCAAACGATAATAGGAGATACCTTTCAAGGGGCTGCGGTCTATGTACTCAAAGGCGGCACGGTTCTCCGGTCTTATCTCTGCCAAAGCAGTAAAGCGGAAGCTATCGTCGGAGCGCTCCAATACGTGTATTTCATCATTTACGGTCTGTACAGTCTCCCAATCAAGGCGTACTACTCCTTGCAGCGGCGTGGCCGAGAAACTCAACAAGCGCACAGGAAGTGGTGTAAATACCCGTACCAAAATAAAAGGTGAGAAATTGCCAATGCCTGTGGCTGTTACGCTGCCAATACCGGTCGTTACGCCCGGCGAGGCACTGGGATAAGGGGCATCCCAATCGAAGCCATTCCAATGCTGTACCGCCAAGGGGTCTTCACGGGGAATGGCAATGGTATTTTCTACCCCTCTGTAGGAGAAAGTAACGTTGGCAGCCGGAGCAGGCAGTGGGTTGAGCGAGGAAGTGATGTTCCACCAACGGTCTATCACAGCGTTTTCGGCATTGCCACCCGATACGCCTACCATATTGGTAACACCTGCTGCCCAAGGCAGGTTGTCGGGAGCAGCGGTAGCTCTGGTAGCCACACAAATATTGCTGCTGGCCGCCGAAAGCTTGTTGAAAGTAACCGGAATATACTCCGTAGTAGAAACCCCAAAAGGATATACATAATTGCCTGTGCTTGTACCGATATTCCAGCAGATGCGACCATTGTTGGTGGCAGCATTGGTTTCGCTGCGGATATAGGCATTGTTATTTCTGGTGATGGCGGTATTTGCCGGATTATTGATGGTGAGGGTCTGATTGCCCAAATTCAGCTCTCCATTGTTCAGAATCAGCTGGTTATTTACTGCTATACCACTAAGAAGCGTAGCGCTCTGCCCTATTTTGTCAATATTCAAATTAAAAAAAGTGCCTGTACCTGTCGAGGATATTGTAGTACTACTCGGAATAGCATTGTGTACGATATTGACGGTTGTGTTAGGGTTGGCCAAGAGCGTCGCTCCTGCTTGTAAATCATAATTGCCATGCACACTCAGTGCAAAGCCCGTATTGATGGTAAGGGTAGCTCCACCAGCAATGAGGATATTTCTGGTAACTGCTCCTGCCCCATTGATTACAGGCATATTAGGTACGCCTGCTCCGGGGATAATGGCATCCACATCGTCTTCAGGTACATCTATACACCAGTTCAGCGGATTGAACCAGTCGTTGCTCACTGTGCCTGTCCAAATAGCCAAAGTCGCCGAAGAAACATCGAAAGCCACGCTTACTTGGGCGAAGGAGTTGCCGGTACCTTCTTGTACAATCAACTCCACCTCGTCGGTATCGGTGAGTAGCCCCGACCATACATTGGGCGTAAATCCGGCAATAGTGCTGCTGGCTACGGTAGTACCATTGATACGCAATATGAAGCGGTCGTCGCGCCCTACGCTGATAGCATAAAAACCACAAGGGAAATTTCTCCTTCTAAATGAAATAGAATGATTATCATTGGTAACAGAGCAACCTATATAGGCTGCTGAGCCATTGGCCAAAGCCCCTGCCAAGGCAGGATTTTGGTTCTGTGCCCAACGCACGCGCGAGTCGAAGCTGAGGCTGCGCTCTGTATAGTAGCCTCGGTACACAGCATTGGTCGGGTCGGTAATCAACGCGCCATTGTAAGAGTGAGCAAGCCATTCGTCATTACCAAATTCTGTTCCGTTCAAGCCCGGATCTATTACAGTAATGGTAACACTGGCATTGATGGTAGCGCAGTTATTATTGCCTCCTACTATATAAGTGGTCGTTACAGTTGGGCTGGCTGTTACGACTGCCCCCGTCGTGGCACTAAGTCCGGCTGCCGGAGACCACGCATAAGTATTGGCTCCGGTAGCGGTGAGCACAGCACTTTCGCCACGGCATATCGTCAGCACACTGGCACTTACGGCGGTGGCAGGAAGCGGATCTACCCTGATGAGTACATCTCTGCTGATACTACAGCCCGAGGCTGGGTCGGTAAAGGTTGCTCGGATAGTCGCCGGATTGATGGCAGGTGTTACATTGGCTTGCACGGTGGCATTCAATCCACTTGGTGTAATCGTAAAATCACCGGGTGTGCCTGTTACTTGTGCCCAAGTAACGGTAGCTGCAGCTCCATTGCTATTGAAAGAACCATCTGTATCGAAGAAAGCTTGCGTAGGAAAAGGCTCTGTGGTAATAATAGTGCTAGAGCCTTGACATATTGTAACAGAGGGAGGCGAAGTAATAGGATTTGCTGCTACTCCAAGAGGGGTTACACGTACCTGCCCAAAGGAGCCACCTGTATTTTCTCTCCATCTGAACTCCACCCTGGAGCTTGCGCCCAAAAAGCCTTCCCAAGCCGTGACAGCGGTGCTGGAGTT
>DAIQNQ010000019.1:3401-7666 GCA_036788275.1 Thermonemataceae bacterium | reverse complement strand
CCCTGGAGCTTGCGCCCAAAAAGCCTTCCCAAGCCGTGACAGCGGTGCTGGAGTTAGTAAGTCTTTGCCAAACTTGCACACCATCTACAAAAAGATAGCCTTGGTCGTCATTGCGTACTACCTCTATACGGTAATAACCACAGGCAAAATTGGTTCGGCGATACGCTATGGTATGATTATCTACCGAAACGTCGCAGTTCGCTGCACTGGTATAAGCTGCGCCACTGGCTGCATTGGCTTGTATGGGCGAGCCATTACCGGGCCAACGGGTAGTAGAGTTAAAGTTGAGATTGGTCTCTGTGTAAAAGCCATAGTAGCGGTTTAAGGAAAAGTCAGCATTATTTCCCTGAAAGCAAGCTACAAACCACTCCCCATCGCCAAAAGTGCCCGGATCAGCGGGGTTAGGTACAACCGTTACCGTTACGCTGGTGGTAGTGCTGGTACAGCCATCACTTCCGGTTACATTAATGGTGATATCGGCAGTAGGATTGAAAGTATAAGTGTTGGTACTGGACAACAAGGCATTGGTAACCGAGTTGCGCCATTGGTAAGTAGTAGAACCTGTGGCGGTAAGTACTACCCTTTGGCCTGCACAAACAGTGGGGTTGAAAGGTGTGATATTTACCACGGGTGGAGGAGCTAAGGGTACATTCACTACACCCGATACACTACAACCATTGGTATTATGGGTAAGGGTAAAGGTATAATTGCCCGTAGCACCGGGAGCGGTTACGAGCTGTGTATTGGCTGCATTGGTTGTAAAACCCGCAGGACCTGCCCAAGAAAGCGTATAGTTGGCCGGGCGCTGCCTAAAGTCTATAGTCGCACCATTCACAAGATTGATAGTAGCCGAGGTATTGGTACAAATAGGGGCAATGGGCAAGCCCGCAAAAAGGGTGATGTTAGGGTCTAGGGCGACAAGCGCAAACTGAAAACGAGAGTTGATGTTAGGATTGGTATCATCGTACCAGCGCGCCTCTATGGTAGAGTTGGGGCCGAGGAGACCACGCCAGCGGTTGTTGCGGGTGGCTCCACCAGTATTGCTTGCTACCACCACCCCATCTATAAGCAATTCATAGAAATCGGTGTGTTGGAGATTAATTTGGTAGTAGCCGCAGGCAAAGTTTCTTCTTTTGATGCTTACACTGTGGCCGTCCACGGGTACAGTACAACCTTGGTAGGCACTTCCTCCTGTAGCATTGGCGCTGCTGGGGCTGCCTGTTTGTCCCCATCGGTCATTGGAGTTAAAATTGATAGAAGTCTGCGTATAAAAACCTGCGTAGGTGGTTGTACCCGAAAAAATATCGCCTTCATACACATACGCACGCCACTCGCCATCACCAAATACAGCAGGATTTCCTACAGGTGTGGTAATACTGAGTGCAGCGCTGGTATTAAGACTGGTAACTGCCGGAGAGGAAGCTACTACACGAACGAGGTAGTTCGCTCCAAGAGGTGTTCCAGCGGGAATCGTTCCCACAATCGTACCATTGGAAGTGCCGATGAGTGTGCCTATCTCTACGGGGCTGGCAAAGCTCCCAGTGGCATCAGAAAGCTCGGCGGTAAAGAAGTTGCCTGCACTAAAAACGCCTCCAGCAACGGTAAAGGGAATAAGAATGGTATTTTCTGTGCATAGTGTAGTAGGACTCAATGTACCTACGGTGATGGTTTGGGCTGAGGCAAAAAGCGTCAGGCAACTCAAAAGAATACTTGCCAGAAAATTGGTAATACTTGTTTTCATAAAAAGGGTTGGAAATGCACAGATTTTTGAATATTTAAATCTTACTGATTATATACGTATTTGAAGCCTTTGGTAAGCTTTTGTGCAATAAAATAAGCCAACAAAGCTGTTGATAAGCACAAAAATAGCCAATAAAATTGTACTATTCAGCATTTTATGGCGAAAATCGTACCTAATTTGATGTATGGTTTTAGAGTAAGAACAATTTTTTGTGCATACATACAGCACTTCACTAAAAAATACTACTTTTTACTGGTTTTGTTCTACTCTACACGATAGCAACCTCAAAAAATTGCCAATCCAAATTATCTGCTTACCTTTGTAGTTGGCATACATACGAGTATATCTTCTAAGCAGATGCTCAGAGTGCTGTATATTTAAAAAAAGCGAAGTTTATGGAGCAAGAAATCGCCAAAACTACTTTTCTTCAACAAAAAACAAAACGTGTATTTCAGGAAATCGGCAAGGCTGTCATTGGGCAAGAAACCATGATTCAGCGCCTTCTCATCGGGCTATTTACCAATGGGCACGTGCTGCTCGAAAGTGTACCGGGTTTGGCCAAAACCTTAACCATCAATTCGCTGGCACAGGTGCTGCAATTACACTTCCAGCGTATTCAATTTACGCCCGACTTGCTCCCTGCCGACTTGGTGGGCACGATGATTTACAATCCCAAAGATGGAGACTTTGAGGTAAAAAAAGGGCCTATCTTTGCCAATCTCATCTTGGCCGATGAAATCAACCGCTCTCCCGCCAAGGTACAATCTGCCTTGCTGGAGGCTATGCAAGAGAAGCAAGTAACCATTGGAGAGAGCACTTTCCGCTTAGATGCACCCTTTTTGGTATTGGCCACCCAAAACCCCGTGGAACAGGAGGGTACTTATCCCCTGCCCGAAGCACAGGTGGATCGCTTTATGATGAAGATTTTTGTGGATTATCTTTCCAAAGACAAGGAGTTGGAGGTAATGCGCCGCATGTCGAATCTCAACTTCAGCTCCCAGATAGATGCCGTACTAGACAAGCAAGATATTTTTGATATTCGCAACGAAATCAACAAAGTAAGCATCTCGGAATCTCTGGAGCGCTACATCATCGAAATTATCTTTGCCACACGCTATCCCGCCGAATACGGCCTCAAAGACGAAGCCAACTACATTCAGTTTGGTGCTTCGCCTCGTGCTTCTATCAGCCTCAACTTGGCGGCCAAAGCCTTGGCTTTTATGAATGAGCGCGATTTTGTATTACCCGAAGACATCAAAGAAATCGCCATTGATGTGCTCAACCACCGCATTATGCTCAACTACGAGGCAGAAGCAGACGGTGTCAATACCCGACAAATCATCGAAAATATCTTACGCAATATCCCTATCAATCAGCAATAAAACTTATGCAAACGCTCCGATTCAGCAAGCACCACGACGTAGAGATGTATGAGTTTGGCTATGCTCCCATCGGGAAGCCCATTATGACGGTCTATTGCTATTTTGTAGAAGGGCTGCTCATTGATACCGCCCAAGCCAATGCCGAGCGCAAAGTATTGGCTGCTTTCGCAAAAAAAGATATTCATCAAATAGCCCTCACCCACTGGCACGAAGACCATACCGGCAATACCGCCGCTTTGGCCAAAATGCACCGCCCCAAGATTTATGCACACGCTTTTACCAGACAAAAGGTAGAAGAAAGCTTTAAGGTACTGCCCTACGAACAGTTTATGTTTGGCAAAATCAAAGCATTGAAAAACTATCCTTTGTGGGAAGAATTTCCCGATGAAATCCACACCGAGCATTATTCCTTTACACCCATTTATACGCCCGGCCACTCCGAAGACCACCACGTATTGCTCGAAAAAGAACGGGGCTGGCTTTTTGCCGGAGACTTGTATGTGGGGATTAAGATTAAATTCTTCAGACGAGGCGAAGATATTGCACAGCAAATAGCCTCTATGCAGCATTTGCTTGGCTACGATTTTGACATTATTTTTTGCGGACACGCCCCTCAATTCAAAAATGCCAAAAAGCTCATGAGCGCCAAACTTCAATATTTTGAAGATTTTTACGGACAAGCCGCCCACTGGCACCAACAAGGCTTCTCTATCAAGCAGATTATCGCCAAAATGGGTCTGAAAGAAGCCTATTTAGTAAAATTGCTCACTTTCAACGACGTATCCTTGGCCTATATGGTGGAGTCGGTCATTGAAAATGAGCAAAAGAAAGTCTATGAGATATAGTTTCGCTTAGAAATTGAGCGGAATGTACAAACCAAAATAAGGCATCACAAAACTCACAGGCTTGAAGCGCGTAGGCGCACCCTCCTCTTCTACACGGGCGAAAGTCCAGCGATAATCCACACCCACCATAAAGATATTATAGATGCGATAGGCTGCTCGCACATTCAGCAAAGAGCGCTCATCTAAGGTAAAAGCCTCGCCCAAATCGGACAGCTCGCCCTTTACATAATTGCCGGAAAACACAATCTTGCCCAAGGTAGCATCGGCATTCAGGTGTACAAAAGCCGGATTGCGCGA
>DAIQNQ010000019.1:0-3301 GCA_036788275.1 Thermonemataceae bacterium | reverse complement strand
CGTTTTTTGAAGCCATAGCGCAGGTAGCGAATGAGGCGCAGAACGCCCACACCATCGCGAAACTCATCGGTGCGCAAGCTGGCTTTCCCTGCTTGTAGGCTGTCCAAATTGAACATCAAAGGAATATCCAAGCCGATACCGATTTTCCAGATGTTGATTTCGGGCTGAATACGAAGCCCTACAAACTGCTGCCCGCCAATACTGGTAAAGCCAAAAGGGATACTCAGCACACTCATACTGTCTAAGGCCGACATCCCAAAGCCGGCAGCCGGGTCTTGCGAAGCACTGGTTTGCTCTTGTGCTTGCAAGAAACTGATACTCACAAATACACTTAGAAGTGTAAAAAGTACAATTTTTTTCATTGAGAAACTTGGTTTAAGTTTGATGTAATAAAAAAAACAGGGCGACTCACCTACGCCCGAACGCCCTGCCACAAAAATTAAGCAGAAAATAAATATCAATAAAAAATTCCTGCTTTTAAGCAGGAATAAAACCATATCTAAAATACTCAGAGCGGTACAGTGAATTACACAAGCAGGTGGCGGAGCGCCTCTTCGCCCTCAGCATAGCGCCAAGTAAAGCCCGCTTGGGCGATTTTGGCTGCCGATACCCGATTGCCACCCAATACCACCGCTGCCATCTCGCCAAAGGCCAGCTTGAGCGCAAAAGCAGGTACAGCAGGCAAAAAGAGCGGCTTTTTGAGCACCTTGGCGGCCAGCTTGGTGAGCGCCTCATTGCGCAGGGGCGCAGGCGCTACGGCATTGTAAACACCTTGTATTTGGGCATTTTCGAGGGCAAAGCTAAACATACGGCACAAGTCTTCGATGTGTATCCACGACATCCACTGTTGCCCACTGCCCAAGGCCGCTCCCGCTCCCAAGCGTATAGGCTGCACCAATTTGGGCAGAGCGCCCCCTTCTTTGGCCAATACCACCCCGATACGCAGCATCGTAGTACGAATGCCCAAATCGGCAATAGGCTGCACTTCTTTCTCCCAAGCAGCCGTTACATCCGATAGAAAATCATTCCCACGGGGGCTTTCTTCACTAAGAGTTTCCTCTCCGGTATCAGCCCCATAAAAGCCGATGGCCGAGGCACTCACAAAGGCTTTGAGCTGTTTTTGTTCTTTTTGGAGAGTTTCAAAGAGCAAGCGCGAAGACAAAGTGCGGCTTTCCAAAATTTCTTTTTTCCTCGCCTCCGTCCACCTTTGGTCGGCGATACCCGCCCCGGCCAAATGGATAATGTAATCGGTATCGGCCAAGGCCGCAGGCTCTATATATTGTTGTTGAATATCCCAAACATAATGCTTGGTTGCCTCGCCCAAGCCTCTCTGGCGGCTCAAAAGGGCTACTTCATAGCCTTCTGCCTGCAAATGCTTTTGGAGGGCTTTTCCTACCAAGCCGGTGCCGCCACTGATTAATACTTTCCCTTTCATTGTGCTGATTTTATGTGTAAAACTGAATCTATCACTATTTTTATTTGCAATTTCATTATTCAAATATATCTTTGAAAGTCCTAAACAAATATACCATCATTTCCCGAATTTCACATGAAAGCCCAGCTTGATTACGATAAAAACGAAGACATCATGAAACAAATGGTGTTTCAGTTGCAACAAAAACTACAAATCACTGCTCTTGGTGGAGGCGAAAAGCGCATCGCCGCACACAAGGCCAAAGGCAAGATGACAGCCCGTGAACGCATTGATTACCTTTTCGATGAGGGCAGCCCACGCTTAGAAATGGGCGCTTTTGTGGCCGAAGGCATGTATGAAGAAGAAGGCGGCTGTGTGTCGGGAGGTGTAGTGGTAGAAATAGGCTATGTAAGTGGGCGGCAGTGTATCGTGGTGGCCAATGATGCCACCGTAAAGGCCGGGGCTTGGTTTCCGATGACGGCCAAGAAAAACCTCCGTGCCCAAGAAATTGCCATCGAAAACCGCCTGCCCATTGTGTATTTGGTGGACAGCGCCGGGGTATTTCTGCCCCTGCAAGCCGAAGTTTTTCCCGACAAAGAGCATTTCGGACGCATCTTTCGCAACAATGCCGTGATGTCTTCCGAAGGCATTATCCAAATAGCCGCCATTATGGGAAGCTGCGTAGCGGGCGGGGCTTATCTGCCCATTATGTCCGACGAAGCCTTGATTGTAGAAGGTACCGGCTCGGTATTTTTGGCGGGTTCTTATCTGGTAAAATCCGCCATTGGCGAAGAGGTGGACAATGAAACCCTCGGCGGGGCTTCTACGCATTGCGAGATTTCGGGTGTTACCGACAACAAATACCCCGATGATGCCACCTGCTTAGAGGCCATCAAAAATATTTTTGACAAAATGGGGCATTTCGACCAAGCAGGCTTCAATCGTAGTACACCTGCCCCTCCGGCCAAAGACCCCAAAGAAATTTATGGCTTGCTGCCTGCCGACAGGGTAAAACCCTACGATATGGTCGAAATTATCCATCGCCTGGTGGATAATTCCGAATTTGAAGAATACAAGCCCCTTTATGGCAAGAGCCTGATTTGCGGTATTGGGCGCATTGATGGCTGGGCTGTGGGCATTGTGGCCAACCAACGCAAAATCGTAAAATCTAAAAAAGGCGAAATGCAGATGGGCGGCGTGATTTATTCGGATGCTGCCGACAAGGCCGCCCGCTTTATCATGAACTGCAACCAAAAGAAAATTCCCTTGGTCTTTTTGCAAGACGTAACAGGCTTTATGGTGGGCAGCAAGTCGGAGCATGGCGGCATTATTAAAGACGGTGCCAAAATGGTGAACGCCATGGCCAACTCGGTAGTGCCCAAGTTTACTGTTATCGTAGGCAACTCCTACGGGGCCGGCAACTACGCCATGTGCGGCAAGGCCTACGACCCGCGCCTGATTTATGCTTGGCCTTCGGCGCAAATTGCCGTAATGAGCGGGGCTGCCGCTGCCAAAACCCTCTTGCAGATTCGTGTGGCAGCCTTGCAATCCAAAGGACAAAAAATCAGTCCCGAAGAAGAGGCCAACTTGCTCAAAGAAATCAGCGATATTTACAACTCACAGCTTTCGCCCTACTACGCCGCCTCCCGCCTCTGGATAGACGGCATCATAGACCCGCTGGATACTCGCAAAATGATTTCGCTGGGCATTGCCGCCGCCAACCACGCCCCCATACAGAAGCGCTACAATGTAGGCGTGATTCAGACCTAAGGCTTCGCAAGCAAAAAAGAGGTAGATAGCAGGAATTTCTGTACTTTTGAGTTTCCATTACTCCACCGCCTCTATGCGCTTGCTACGCCATCCTATTTTGTGCAATTACTACCTTAC
>DAIQNQ010000018.1:0-26652 GCA_036788275.1 Thermonemataceae bacterium | reverse complement strand
CGGGCGGATTGGCGCGGGGACGGGCAAGGAAATCCACGCTAATGCTGCTGCTTAGCCCTGCTCCTCTGGCCGGAGAGGTGATGGGCAGCGAGAAATCGAAGAGGCGCGGGCGACGAAAGAGCGAATCGGCAGCCACATTCACTTGGTTTTGATTGTTGCTGGGGTTCAAGGCTTGCGCGCTGTAAAGTGCCGAGCGAAAAATATTGTAGCCCGCCGCTATGCTCAGATTTTCGCCCGAAAAGAGGATTTCATCATTCAGATTTCCCCAAAAAATACTATTCAGCAGGCTTATCGTCATGGGGGCAGCACCTGCCTGATTGATAAAGACCGTGCCCGGCGCGTTGTTTCTATTAAAGAAAAACTCATAATTGGCCAAGGTGCAGTGCTGCAAGTCGTAACTGCCGCCATTCGCTCCTTGAAAAAGCCGCTCGATACAATTCGTCAAGATACAGTTGATGGCTTCTACCTCCGAGCCTACCGCTGCCAAGCCTGCGATACGCATATTCTGAATCAGGCAACTCTCCAAACGAAGGCGACTCCCCTCTACGCCCAAGCCGATTTCTGCATTTTTGATAATGGCGTGGCGCAGGTCGTTTTGGGGACTTTGGGGATAAATAAAAATGCCTTCCCACTGCCCCGGTGCATTGGCAAAGACCGGCTCACGGCGAAAGCCTCCAAAGCTTACCTTTTGCTCGGCGCTGCCTGCCACCTCCAAGCTGCCCAGCACATTCAAAGATGCCCCATTGAAGCCGATAATGCGCGCTCCCGCCTCAATAAGCAGCGAGCAACCCTCGACCACCGTTACGGAGTCGTACAAAATATAAGGGCGCTGGGCTGTCCAAGTGCTATTGCAGGCGATTTGCCCTCTGATATGGTTTACATTTTCGCCCCAAGTGATCAACTTCACATCTTGGAGGCGGCCATTGGTTTCAAAAAGCAGGGAATCGTAAGAAAGATAAATCTCACTTTCGGCAGAGGGCAGTACCTCCGCCCTGATGAGTACCAGCAGGCTGTCGCCCCCCAGCAAAGAGAGGTTGTCAAACTGGCGGCGCTCCTCTCCTCTTATAGTAATATGGTAAGGCGAGGCCTCGCCTCCGCCCACAGAGACCTGCCTGATGCGCAGCGCACGGGCATTGCGATTATACACGCGCAGCCTTTTGGTAACCGTCGGAATGGCCGCAAACACGGTATCAAAGACCACCGCCTCTTCCGAAAAGCTCAATACCGCTTGGCTGTCTTCTGTAAAAAGCTCACTTTGAGGGGTACAAGCCGTCCAGACCAGCAAGGCCAAAGTGATATACAAAAAAGATACAGCTCCGTAGCGGAGAAGAATAGCTTTCATAGAATAAGGAGCGCTTGATTAGAATTATTCGTTGGCGATACCGTCTTTGAGCTTTTCGGAGTTTTCTACCAAACGAAGCTCTTCGATAAACTGTCCGATGTCGCCTGCCATTACGGCATCCAAATTATACACCGTAAGGCCGATGCGGTGGTCGGTTACGCGACTTTGCGGATAGTTGTAGGTACGTATCTTCTCGGAGCGGTCGCCGGAACGCACTTGCGACTTGCGCTGTGCCATCAGCTCTTGGTTTTGCTTTTCAAACTCCAGCTCATACAATTTGGTGCGGAGCATTTCCATGGCTCTTTCGCGGTTAGCCAACTGCGAGCGCTCTATTTGGCATACCACCACAATACCCGTAGGCTTGTGGGTAAGCTGTACTTTGGTTTCTACCTTGTTTACATTTTGTCCACCGGCACCCCCTGAACGAGAGGTTTGCAGTTCGATGTCGGCAGGGTTCAAGTCCACATCTACTTCTTCGGCTTCGGGCAGTACCGTAATAGAAGCCGCCGAGGTATGCACACGGCCTTGGGTTTCGGTGGCGGGTACGCGCTGTACGCGGTGTACGCCCGATTCATACTTGAGCTTCCCAAATACGTCTTCACCTTTTACGCTGGTAATAATTTCTTTGTAGCCTCCGGCAGTACCCTCGGCAAAGTCGAGCACTTCAAACTGCCAGCCCTGCTTTTGGGCAAAGCGCTGGTACATCTCGAAGAGGTCGCCTGCAAAGATAGAAGCTTCGTCGCCACCGGTGCCTGCGCGAATCTCCAAGATTACATTTTTACTGTCGTTGGGGTCTTTGGGGATAAGCAAGGTCTTGATTTCCTCTTCCAGACTTTCCTTGAGCGGATGCAGCTCGTCGAGTTCTATTTTGGCCATTTCTCTAAACTCCTCGTCTTTTTCTTGGACGAGCACCTGCTTGGCTGTTTCGATATTTCCGAGTACATTTTTGTACTCTTCATACTTTTTCATGATGCGGTCTAAGTCCTTGTACTCCTTGGTAAGTTTGGCAAATTGCTTCCTATTGCTTGCTATATCAGGAGAGGTAATCAGCTCGCTCACTTCTTCAAAGCGTATTTTGATGGCTTCCAGCTTATTAATCATACACGTATTTTGTAAAAAATTCTTGCAAATTTACACAGAACTTATGAAAGATTGGGGGAGTTTTACTTAAAAATGAATGATCTTCTTCCAGATTAACAAAAAGTTTACACCCAAACCACAATTTTCGCTACAAAACAGCGTGTTATATTCAGATATTTTATACTATATTTGCAGCACGTTAAAAATACAAGGTCTTTCTAAATTGAACCACCAATGATGAAACGTTTTCTTTTGGCATTATTATTTATTACGGGTGTAGGGGCGCAGCAGCAGGCCAAAGCCCAAGCAGGCGACTATCGTGTACAAACTATTTATATTTGGAATTTCACTAAGTACATACAGTGGCCTGCCAGCTACCAAGAAGGCGATTTTGTGATTGGTGTATTGGGCAACTCTCCCATCATTCCACAGCTGCGCGGCTTGGCCAACAGCAAAAAGGTGGTCGGCAACCAAAGAATGGTGATAAAGCAATACAAGACTCCCGCCAATGTGGACAAGTGCCAAATCTTGTTTATCCCTAATGCCGAAAGCAAGTATCTATCCGAAGTAAAAGAAAATCTTAAAGGCAGTGCCACGCTCGTTGTTACTGAGAAAAACGGACTCGCACTGCAAGGCAGTATCATCAATTTTATCTTGATGGGCGGCAAATGGCGCTTTGAGTTGAACCTCAGCGAGGTGGACAAGGCAGGCCTGAAAGTCTCTAACCAGCTTACCCGCGTGGCCGTGGTCGTCAACTAAATCTTGCACAAAAGCTCTCCTCAAGGCTTGTTTTTCAACAAGCCTTTTTTGTATCCTTGAAGCTGCTAAGACTGCTTTACTAAGTGCAAAAAGAAGGGAGAGTCTTTTCTATTATCAAAATAATTCCTATTTTTATTACCGGAAATATTGCTCCATAGAAAAAGAATTTGCTAATTGTGAAGGTAAATATACGATAACAATGAGAAATAATATTTTTGCGATTCGCACGATTCGTCAGAAAATCTTGCTGGGTTTCTTTACCCTGATTGGCATTTTTGCTGCCTATGGGGTGTATAGCATCCTGATTATCACCCAAAATACCCAGAGAACCGAAGCCTCCAAAGAGATTATAGACCCCTCGCTCGATGCCATCAGAGACCTGAAGCTTACCGTGGCCAACTCACAGAAGCTTACCTTTGTGTGGATTTACTCGCCTCCCAAAACCGCCACCATTGAGCAAGATAAGCAAGCCCTGCGCGATATTCACAGCCGCGACTACCCCAAGCTCAAAGAAAATCTGCTCGAACTGATGAAAAACTGGGAAGATGAAGAGCAAAGAGCCTTGATGGATTCTATATTTGAAAATATGCGAGAGTTTCTCGACTTTCAGAAAAAAGCGATGAATACCCTCTCCGATGCCGATATTGACCTCTACAACGACCCCAGTATCAAATTTGAAATGGATGCCCTTGTAGAAAACAGCATCTCGCCCAAAGCCATTGAGCTTACCCAAAAGCTCCAGATATTAGAAGAAAAGAAACGACAAGACAAGACCGTTACCCAAAGTACACTTATCGAATCCTCCAGCAATCTGCGTCTGCAAACGATTTTGCTGATTGTCGTGCTGACCATTATGGGTATTATCACGGCCTTTCTCATCACAGGCAATATCGTACAGCCTATCAATTACATCAACCGCGTAATTTCGCAGCTGGGCAAGGGAGAGCTTCCCGAAAATAAAAGAACCCGCTTCCGTCGTGATGAAATCGGACAGATGGCTGCTGCCATGGACAAGCTCATCTCCGGTCTGCGCTCTACCTCGCTCTTTGCCGAAAGCATCGGTAAAGGCCAGTACGATGCCGAATACAAACCCCTCTCCGAAAACGACGTACTCGGCACCGCCCTTATCGAGATGCGTAACAACCTTGCCAAAGTAGCCGAGGCCGATAGCCGCCAAAACTGGGCTACCAATGGTATTGCAGAGTTCAGTGATTTGCTCCGCAAGAATAATGACGACATCCGCCGTTTGGCCGATGTGGTTATCTCGCGCCTTATCTCTTATGTAGGTGCCAATCAAGGTGGGCTTTTTATTGTTACCGAAGACGAGGAAGAGGAAGAACCTTATCTCCGCTTAGAAGCTTGCTACGCTTGGGAGAAGAAAAAATATCTGGAAAGAAGGGTCTATCAAGGCGATGGCCTTACGGGACAGGCTTGGCAGGAGGGCGCTACGATTTATCTTACAGAAGTGCCCGACGACTACGTGATGATTACCTCCGGCTTAGGCAAGGCCAATCCTACCAGTGTGCTTATCGTGCCTCTCAAAAGCAATGAGCAAGTATATGGTGTGGTAGAAGTCGCCTCTTTCGATACCTTTGAGCCTTACAAAATCGAGTTTGTGGAGCGTGTGGCCGAGAGTATTGCCTCTACCATCGCCAGTCTCAAAAATAGTGAGCGTACCACGCGCCTGCTCGAAGAATCGGAAATGCTGGCGGAGCAAATGCGTGCCCAAGAAGAGGCCATGCGCCAACAAATGGAATACATGCAGATTGAACAAGAGGAATCGGAACGTTCTAAAATGCTGGCTTCACAGAAAGAGGCGGTATTCAATACACACACGGTCGTGCTGAGTGTCAATCGTAAGTTTATCATCACCAATGCCAATGCTCTGGCTTCGGAGCTGCTTTTTTATACTATACAAGAGATAGAGGGCATGTCTTTGGAGCGCTTGTTCAACTCAGAGACCAAGTTTGAAGAGCTAAAAATGCGCTTGGGCAGAGGCGAAAGTTGGAGTGGTATTGTTACGATTAAATCTAAAAACAATGAGGAGCTTCTCGTAAAACTCTCTGCCGGCAGCACCAGCGACGAGCAACAAAAATACATCATTATCCTTGACGACATCAACGAAATAAAACTACTGCAAGCATAAGACCTTCTGTTGAATAAACTTGAAGCAACTATGTATGTAAAACTCCTTATCATAAGGAGTTTTACTTTTTTATATCCTCCTCTTGCGCCCAGTGCTTCCGAATCACCTCCAACATCGGTGCTTGTAAGGCAGGTGCGGCGGCGAGTATCTCTTTGCCAAAAAGGTAGTTGTGTCCCGCGGCAAAGTCGCTCACCAAGCCTCCGGCCTCTTGTACGAGCAGCGCTCCGGCGGCCACGTCCCAAGCTTGAAGATTGTACTCAAAGAAAGCCTCGAAGCGGCCACAAGCTACATAAGCCAAATCTACTGCCGCTGAACCTAAGCGTCGCAAGCCGTGGCTTTGCTGCATCAAATCTTCCAGAATACCCAAGTAATGAGGCATGCGGGCAAAATCGTAGTAAGGGAAGCCCGTAGCCAAAAGACTCTGCGCCAAAGTATCGGCTTTGGAGCAATGTATCGGCAGGCCATTGCAATAAGCGCCGCCACCTTTCCAAGCATAAAAACACTCCTTGCGGTTCACTTCATATACCACGCCCAACACCACCTCGCTGCCTTGGGTAAGGGCGATGCTGATAGCATAGACAGGCAACTGATGTACAAAGTTGGTGGTGCCGTCCAGCGGGTCTATGATCCAATGGTATTCTTTTTCGGAAAGCTGCTGCTCCGACACACTCTCCTCGGCAATAAAGCCCGCTTCGGGCAGGAGTATTTTGAGGGCATTAATGAGCCGCCTTTCGGCTTCTTTGTCCACATAAGATACCAAATCGTTTTTCCCCTTGTATTCGATACGGCGGGTATCAAAGGCTTGGGCTTGCTGAGCAATGAAAAGTGCTACCTGACGCACCACTTTATTTACTTCCAAAGCTAATAGCTCCAAGGAAAGAGGGGAATCTTGCATGGACAATGGAATTTTGGATAAGGTAAAAATAATAAACTTTGGGCGCTGCTACAAAGTAGCTTCTATCTGCTTGGCCAACATTTCGAGATATTGCTGGTCTGTTTCATCAAAATCATTCAGCTCTTTGCTGTCCACATCCAGCACACCCACGACAGCTCCATTTTTGAAAATAGGCACTACAATTTCGGAGCGCGACAAGCTGCTGCAAGCGATATGTCCGGGAAAGGCCTCTACATCAGGCACCAAAAGTGTACGTGCTTGTGTATAAGCTGCCCCACACACGCCTTTGTGAAAGGGAATACGCGTACAAGCCAAAGGCCCCTGAAAAGGCGCTAATACCAGCTGCCCCTCTTTTGCCCAATAGAAACCCACCCAAAAGAATTCGAAAGCCTCTTTGAGTACGGCTGCGATATTGGCCAAATTGGCAGTGAGGTCGCTCTCAGCACGAATCAGGCTGTCTATTTGTGGAAGAATGGCTTGGTATATATCTGCACGCGAGGTGCTTTGGGGAATAAGAATGCTTTCTGCCATAAAACAAAGAATAAAGTGAAGATTAGCTCTTTGGAGCTGCCTTGCAAAAATAGCTAATAAATAGGCGCTCACAAGATTTTAGAAAAGGATTTTTGGAAAAATTCTTGCTGTTTTGCGCTTTTATTGTAAATTTGATTTCCTATGATTGTATTATATCACACATTCATCAGAGCAAATATGTTTGAAGGACTTACCATCGCATTGCTGATAGTCATCGGCTTGGCACTCGTTATTTTAGAAGTGATTTTTGTTCCCGGTACCACCATTGTGGGTTTTGCAGGTCTGGCCTTCGGGATATGGGGCATCGTATTGTCTTTTCGGCAAAGTACAGAAATTGGCTGGTCGGTAAGCTTGGCTACTTTTATTGTAGCGGCCACGGCCTTTTATGCCATTTTTAAAAGAGGCTTGGGCAAGGCCTTTGTACTCAAAAACCAACTCAACAATGCTGTTAATTACAGTGAAGTGTTGCATGTGCAAGCTGGAGATGTAGGGCATACAGTATCAGCGCTACGCCCTATGGGCACCGCCGACTTTAAGGGGCAGCTGGTAGAAGTGCAAAGCTTGGGGCAACTCATCGAAACCGGCACACAAGTCCGTATATTGTCCGTAGAAAAACGAAAAGTGGTTGTAGAAATAGCTTCTTCCTAGTTTTTATTTATTTTCATATTTCACAATTAAATCAAAAATACGCTTATGATTCATCAAGCACATCACCTTTTGGGGCTTTTGTTGCAATTAGAAGATTTTGGCGACTCCATCATCATCTTAGTCATTGCCGGAGTCATTGGTCTGTTTCTTTTCCTTTACTTCGTCCCTGTCAATCTCTGGGTAACAGCTTGGTTTTCGGGCGTGCGCGTGGGGCTTTTTAGGCTTATTTTTATGCGTATTCGTCGCGTTTCGCCATCGCTTATCGTCAATGAATTGATTACTGCTACCAAAGCAGGGCTTCCCATCACCTCCGACGACCTCGAAACGCACTACCTTGCCGGCGGAAATATCCGTGGGGTCATCAGGGCGCTCATTTCTGCCGACAAAGCAGGTATTGAGCTTTCCTTCAAGCAAGCTACCGCCATAGACCTCGCCGGAAGAGAGGTATTTGAAGCGGTACAAGTATCTGTAAACCCTCGCGTAATCAACACCCCGAATGTATCGGCAGTAGCCAAAGACGGCATCCAGCTGATTGTAAAAGCACGTGTAACTGTAAAAGCCAACATCGCACGCCTCGTAGGGGGTGCCGGCGAAGAAACCATCTTGGCACGTGTAGGAGAAGGTATCGTAACCTCCATCGGCTCGGCCAGCAATCACCAAGAAGTACTCGAAAGCCCCGACAAAATTTCTCAAATGGTACTTTCCAGAGGCTTGGATTCGGGTACTGCTTTTGAAATTCTTTCTATTGATATTGCCGATATTGACGTAGGTGCCAACATCGGTGCCAAGCTGCAAATAGACAAGGCCGCCGCCGACCTCAAAGTGGCCGAAGCCAAAGCAGAAGAAAGACGCGCCATGGCCGTAGCCCTCGAACAAGAGATGAAAGCCAAATCGCAAGAAGCTCGCGCCAAAGTAATTGAAGCAGAAGCGGAAGTGCCCAAGGCTTTGGCCGAGGCCTTCAGAACGGGCAACTTAGGTGTAATGGATTATTACAAAATGCAAAATGTAGTAGCCGATACCAAAATGCGCGACTCTATTGCCGGAGATACCAAAAATACCGAAAGCTAATACCTGCGCCTCTGCGGAGGCAATACTTCTCAAATATTATTAAAACTTACAGACAAGAGGCCTTGCATTTTTTGCAGGGCTTCTTTGTTTAATTCGCTTTTTTATACCAATTTGCAGCACAAAAGCTTTAGTCTTTGGGAAAATCTTACAACACCCTACGCATATAATCGTTTATTGTGAATAGATGAAACAAATTAAGCAGCACTTCGCAAGCTGTACTTTCATGAACGCAGATATTACACTGGCAATACTTGAAGACGCAGAGGGCATTCGCACCCAGATACAGGGTCTTTTGGCAGGCTTGGAGCAGCCCGGCCTTCGTATGCTTTCCGCCGCCGAAATACACAGTATTCCAGAAATTCCTTTCCAAATACTTCTTGTACACGCCCATACTTTTCTAACTTTGGCCGATACACTGCGCGCTTACAGCCAGCGGAGCGGTTTTAGCATCATCGCCTATCACGAGCAGCCCGATGCGCTGCTTATGGCAAAGCTCCTCTCCTTAGAAGCTTGCGACTGCCTCCCTCTTCAGCCGGAAGCCGCCGATTGGTGGCAAGCCCGTATCCAACAAGAAAAAAACCGAAAAGAGCGCTTCCGAATACTCCAAAAAGATAAAGAAGAGCAGGAAGCAGCCTCCGAGCGCTTGGCAGAGTATATTCGCAAAAGAACAAAATACTTTGTAGGGGCCAACGAAGCCCTCAAAAAAGAAATAGAACTGCGCCGCGAGCAGGAAGAATCGCTCCGCAAAACCCTGCAAAGGCTCTCTTCGCACTTCGACAACTCGCCGCTGGCCGTCATCGAATGGGACAAGCACTATCGCATCTTGCAGTGGTCGAAGCAGGCCGAAAAAATATTTGGCTGGCAAGCCGAAGAGCTGCTGGGTCAGAAAGTCCCCTCGCAGCAGTTTACACACCCCGAAGACGAGGCTGCCGTAGAAATGCGTATTCAAAAGCTCTTTGACAAGGAAGAAAGGCAAAATATTTCCATCAATCGCAATTTTACCATAAAAGGTGAAATGATTTTCTGCGAATGGTACAACTCCGCCCTTTATGCCGACGACGGCGAGGTAGATACCATCCTCTCCATTGTGAATGATGTGAGCGCCGCCAAAAGATACGAAGAAGAGCTGCTGGCCTCACAAGAACGCTTCCAAAAACTCTCTCAAGCCTCTTTTGATGCCATTGTAATTCACGACAACGGCGTGCTTATAGACTGCAATACCCAATACCTACAGATGTTTCAGCGCAGTTTGGAGGAATGTTTGGGGGCTGATACCCTACACTTCTTTACAGAAGAATCTAGAGAGATTATTTTAAGCAATATCGAAAATCAAAATGAGGCTCCTTACGAAATCGTAGGCCTCAGAAAAGATGGCAGCACTTTTCCGGTAGAAGTGGTTGCCAAAACCATCCAATACAACCACAAAGAGGTACGCTTGGGCGCTTTGCGCGACATCACCCTCCGCAAACGCACCGAAGAAGTACTCGTAGAGAGCGAGGAGCGCTTCCGCTCTACCTTTGAGCAGGCTGCCGTGGGGCTGGCACACATCACCTCGGAAGGGCAAATCCTGCGCGTGAATCAAAAGCTCGCTCAGCTTTGTGGCTACGACAAAGAAGAATTGCTGCTGCTGCCTATCCGTGAGCTGATAGATACTGCCAATATCGAAGAAGACTTGGCACAAATACAAAAACTGGTGCAAGGTACTGCCGAACTGTACAGAGCCGAAAAACAGATTATCCATCGCAAAGGAAAACGTATCTGGGTAAACCTTACGCTCTCTTGCGTACTCGATGCTGCACAGCATTTTAAGTACTTTACAGTGGTATGCGAGGATATTACCCAACGTAAAAAAGCCGAATACGAACTCAAACAAGCCCACCAAGAGCTTGACAAATTTGTATATAATGCCTCTCACGATTTGCGCGGCCCTATCGCCTCGCTGCTGGGGCTTTGCGAAGTGGCGCTGCTCGAAGTACAAGATGCCCAAGCCAAGCACTACCTTGGCATGATAGAGGAAACCGCCCAAAAGATGAGTATTATCCTCTCTTCGCTGCTCTTGGTAAATGATATTAAAAAACGAAGGCTGCAAATTGAGGAAGTAGATTTCCAACAAGTCTTTGCGCAGTTTCAGATACATTTTGCTTCCGAAATCGCCACACGTGGTGCCATCGTAGAAGCACATATCCAAGCGCATTTTGCTTTTCATAGCGATACAGAGCTGGTAGAAAAGCTCTTGAGCTATCTTTTTGCCAATGCCTTGCAGTTTTATAAACTTATTGATAAAGAGGCGCTGCGTATCAGCTTCCGCGTAGAAGCCGAAAGCAACAACCATATCACCATCAAGGTACAAGATACCGGCATAGGCATTCCCAAGCACCTCTCGGAGCGTGTGTTCGATATGTTTTTTAGAGGTACAGAGCGCTCCAAAGGTGTAGGCTTGGGCTTGTATATGGCCAAAACGATTGTGAATAAACTCGGCGGCAAAATTTACATAGATTACACCTACACCGAAGGCACTTGCTTGGTAATTAAGCTGCCCAATCTCTTTGTAAGTAAATTAAGTTAATTGATTGCTTTTTGTGCAGACTACTCGTTTTCAATCAATTTTTTATGGGATACCCGACAAATCTTTTCAGAAAAAGATGTAATATTACTTGGCAATTTGCTACTAAAATAACACTCAGACAAATTGTTCATTCACCAAACCCCTACCTTCGATGAAAAAAATTCTTTTTAGCTTTCTTTTGATGCTGGCAGTGCTGGGCGCTCAGGCTCAAAAGAAAAATCAAATCAAGTTTGAAGAATACACGCTGCCCAATGGCTTGCACGTGATTCTCCACCAAGACAAAACTGTACCCATCGTAGCCGTAAGCGTACTCTACCACGTAGGCTCCAAAAACGAAGACACTAACCGCACCGGATTTGCGCACTTCTTTGAGCACCTGATGTTTGAAGGCTCCGAAAACATTGGTAGAGGCGAGTTCGACAAATACTTGGACGAAGCCGGCGCTACCAACAATGCCAATACCAGCCAAGACCGCACTTTCTACTACGAAATCCTGCCCTCTAACCAATTGGAGCTGGCTTTGTGGATGGAATCAGAGCGCATGCTCCACGCCAAAGTGGACCAAAAAGGCATTGATACCCAAAGAGAGGTCGTAAAAGAAGAAAAACGCCAACGTGTGGACAACCAGCCCTACGGCACGCTCCTCGAAGAAACCATGAAGCGTGTATATACCCAGCATCCCTATCGCTGGGTACCTATCGGCTCTATGGAGCACCTCGATGCCGCCCAAGAGGCCGATTACAAGAACTTCTACAAGAAATTCTACATCCCCAACAATGCTACCCTCTCTATTGCCGGAAATCTTGACATCAAGCAAACGAAGAAATGGGTAGAAACTTATTTCGGTGGTATTCCTAAAGGTGCGCCCGTAGAGCGCTCCAACATCAAAGAGCCTGCCCAAACGAAGGAAATCAGAGATGTGATAGAAGACAATATCCAGCTGCCTGCTGTAATACACGCCTTCAAAACCCCCAACAACAAAAACAAAGATTTCTATGCCGTAAAAATGCTGATGCAGGTGCTCTCGCAAGGAGAAAGCTCTCGCTTGTCGAAAGCTGTGAAAAACGACCAGCAAAAGGCACTCTTTGTAGGCGCTTTCCCCTTCGACCTCGAAGATGACCCCAGCGTAAGCATTGCCTTCGGTATAACCAATTTTGGCATCAGCGCCGAAGACTTAGAGAAAGCCATGGATGCTGAATACGAAAAAGTAAAAAATGAGCTTATCAGCGAAGAGGAATTCCGCAAGCTGCAAAACCAAGTAGAAAACGATTTCTATTCTGCCAACTCTACCGTGGTGGGCATTGCCGAAAGCTTGGCCAACTACCACGTGTATTATGGCAGCGCCAACCTGATTAATACCGAAATAGAAAAATACCAGCGTGTAACGCGCGAAGACATCCAGCGTGTGGCCAAGGAGTATTTGCGCAAAGAAAACCGCGTGGTACTTTTCTTTCTTCCCAAAAAACAATAAATAATAATTCCCTACGACCATGAAAAAAATTCTTAGTTATATTGTTGCCTTGCTGCTGATAGCCAACTTCGCACAAGCACAGCAAATAGACCGCAGCAAAGCACCCAAGCCGGGCAAAGCTCCCAAAATAGAGCTTCAAAAGCCCGCAAACTTTACCCTGCCCAATGGCCTGCGCGTATATGTAGTACAAAATAACAAGTTGCCTCGCGTGGCCTTTTCACTTATTCTCGAACGCGACCCCATCCTCGAAGGCGAAAAGGCAGGCTATATCGAAGCCGTAGGCCAAATGATGACCGCCGGTACCAAAAACCGCACAAAAGAGCAGTTAGACAAAGAAGTGGACTTTATTGGTGCCAATCTCAATGCCTCTGCTTCCAGCATCTTTGCCAGCTCCCTCAAAAAGCATACGCCTACTTTGCTTGCGCTGATGTCTGATGTATTGCTCAATCCGAGCTTTCCGGCAGAGGAATTGGAAAAAATCAAAACACAGCAAATCTCCAACCTCAAATCTTCTGAAGACAATGCCGATGCCATCGCCTCGAATGTGGCCAGTGTGCTGCGTTATGGCAAAACACATCCCTATGGAGAACTCTCCAGCGAGAAAAGCATCAAGAGTGTGAGCGTAGAAGATTGCCGTCAATACTACAACACCTATTTCAAGCCTAATATCGGCTATTTGGTAATTGTAGGCGATATTACACTCAAAGAAGCCCGCAGCTTGGTAACACAGTATTTTGGCAGCTGGCAAAAAGGGGAAGTCCCCAGCAAAAGCTATGCAGTACCCCAGCTCCCTGCCCAAAGCCAAGTAGCCTTGGTAGAAAAAACAGGCGCTGTGCAGACTGTACTTAGCATTACGCATCCTATCGAGTTCAAAATCAGTAACCCTGACTATATTGCTGCTTTGCTGATGAACCAAGTCCTCGGTAGCGCGGGCTCCAGACTCTACCGCAACCTCCGCGAAGACAAAGGCTATACTTATGGCGCTTATTCTTCTATCAGCCAAGACCGCCTCGTAGGCAGCTTCTCGGCATCAGCCAGCGTACGTACTGCCGTAACCGACAGCGCTGTAACGGAGTTTTTGTATGAACTGCG
Organism: Thermonemataceae bacterium; assembly: GCA_036788275.1. GTDB lineage: Bacteria > Bacteroidota > Bacteroidia > Cytophagales > Thermonemataceae > DAIQNQ01. The sequence goes on along the minus strand of DAIQNQ010000018.1, from coordinate 13,054 downwards.
CCGCATCCGTACCGAAAAAGTAGAAGAGGCTGAACTGCGTCGTGCCAAAGCCGTAATGGCTGGCAACTTTGCCCGCGCCCTCGAAAGCCCTGCGACCATCGCCAACTACGCCCTCAACATCGCCCGCTATAACTTGCCCGCCGATTTTTACAGCACTTACCTGCAAAAATTGGAAGCTGTAACTGCCGACGACATCTTGGCCGTAGCCCAAAAGTATATCCAGCCTGATAAAGCCTATATATTGGCCGTAGGCGATACCAAAGCCCTTCAAGAAAAATTGAAGAAGTTTGGCAAGGTAAAAAAATATACTATCTACGGCGATGAGGACAAAGGCATAGACCCTGCCTTGCTCAAAGACATGAGCGTAGAAAAGGTGATGAAAAGATATGTTGAGGCTGTGGGCGGCGAGCAAAAGCTCCGCACCGTAAAAAGCTTGCAACAAAATATGAGTATGACGATACAGGGGATGAATATTGATATCACCTCATCGCAAAAATCGCCCGATAAGTTCCTTATGGTACAGTCTGCCCCTATGGGAGAAATGATGCGCCAAGTACTTAACGGAAATAAAGCTGCCGCAATTAGCCCGCAAGGCCGCCAAACCCTTACCGGAGATGAGCTGGAAGCTATGAAAGAGCAGGCGACGATCTTCCCTGAGCTGGAATACAAAAACCTGAAGAACACCAGCTACACATTGGGTGAGGTAAAAATCATTGAGGACCGTCCGGCTTACGAAATCATCGCTACCGACAAACAAGGCAACAAGAGCATGTTTTATTACGATGTAGAAACAGGCTTGCGTGTAGCGCTCTACAATCCTCAAATGAATCTGGTATATAAAAACTATCAAGAAGTAGAAGGAATCAAATTTCCTATGGGAGCCGACATCAGCCTGATGGGCATGAAGGTGGATGCCAAAATCCAAACTACTGTCAATCCTAAGCTCGACGACGCACTTTTCAAAGTGGAGTAAAGCTTTCCCTTTTACAAAAAACCGCAGTACTCAGGTGCTGCGGTTTTTTTATGAAAAATAAGCAAGCTTTCGCTTTTTCAACAAAAAATATTAACTTTATCTTTACGGCAACTTACACAAACCCGTAAATAGCGCTTCCCTGCATGAAAATCATTATTCCTATGGCCGGTATGGGCAAAAGAATGCGTCCTCATACCCTTTCTGTTCCCAAACCTCTCATTCCCATTGCCGGAAAACCCATTGTACACCGCTTGGTAGAAGACATCGCCCGCGTATGCCAGAGCCAAGTAGATGAAGTCGCCTTTATCATCAAAGAGGCCTTTGGCAAAAAGGTAGAAGAAGAACTGCTGGCCATTGCCGCCCAAGTAGGTGCCAAAGGCACGATTCACTACCAAGAAGAAGCCCTCGGCACCGCCCACGCCGTCATGTGCGCCGCCAGCGCCCTCGAAGGACCGGTAGTAGTGGCCTTTGCCGATACGCTTTTCAAAGCCGATTTTGTACTTGATACCTCCCAAGAAAGCATTATTTGGGTACAAAAAGTAGAAGACCCTCGCCCCTTTGGCGTAGTAAAACTCGATGCCGAGGGCTATATCAATGAATTTGTAGAAAAACCACAGCACTTTGTCTCGGACTTGGCCATCATCGGTATTTATTATTTCAAAGACGGGGCTTATCTCAAAAGCGAGCTGCAATACCTGCTCGACCACGACATCAAGGATAAAGGCGAGTACCAACTCACCAATGCCTTGGAGAACATGAAAAACAAGGGTACTAAATTTGTAGCCGGACAAGTAACTGAGTGGCTCGACTGTGGCAACAAAGATGCGACTTTATATACCAACCAACGCTATTTGGAGTTTATCAAAGAGCAAAACTTGGTGAGCAGCCAAGCCCACATCAAAGATACTGTTATTATCCCGCCCGTATTCATTGCTGAGGGTGTGATATTAGAGCAATGTGTGATTGGCCCGCACGTATCTATCGGTAAAAATACGGAGATTCGCCAGTCTATCCTCCGCAACAGCATCGTACAAGAGGGCAGCTCGCTCCAAAAAGTACATTGCGAAAACTCTATGATAGGAAACTTCGTTTCTTTGGAAGGCGAAGCCCAAGACTTGAGCCTTGGCGACTACAACAGCCTCAAATTATCTTAACCTAAAGTGCCCATGCGTCTTTTCAGCCTTTTCTTCTCGGTCTTTCTCGTGCTTGCTCCCATGGCTTTTGCACAAAAAAAACCCAATAAGGACAAACTCAGCAGTGCCGAAAAAACATTGGCTTCCGAAAAAATGCTGATTGATGGCATGAAACACAGCATTTTGGAAGAATACAGCAAAGCTTTGGACTACTTCAAAAAAGCCCAAGAACTGCAACCTGAAAGCGCCGGCATCAATTTCAAAATTGCCGAAACTTACCTGCAAATGGGACGTGCCGAACAAGCCATCCCTTTTGCAGAAAAGGCAATTGCCTTAGAAAAAGACAATGTGCATCATTACAACCTCTTGGCCAAAGCCTATCAGGCAGCCAACAAGTACAGTCAAGCCGCCCAAACGCTTGAACAAATTTTGCTCTTGGCCGATGACAACCCCAATGCTGAGCAATATGCCGCCGAGCTGGCTTTTTTGTACCAATACCAACTCAAAGATTATAAAAAAGCCATCAAACTCTATGAGCGTCTTGAGAAAAAATACGGCTTGCAAGAGGGTTTTACGCGGCAAAAGCAGCAGATTTATATCCAACAAGGCCGCTATGATGCCGCCATTGCCGAAGCCGAAAAGCTCCACGCTTCTGCCCCCAATCATTTGCCCTACGCACTTATTTTGGCCGAGATGCAAATCGCCAACAATCAATTAGAAAAAGCCATCAAGCTCCTCGAAAAAGTAACGCAAGACTACCAAGGTAGCGAAAGTGAGCTCTCTCAGGCCAATCTCCTCTTGGCCGAACTTTATAAAAACAAAGGACAGAATCAAAAAGCCAAGCTCCAACTTGAAGAAAGCCTCCAAAACTCTCAAACGGATACAGAAACCAAAGTGAGAATCTTGATGGAGATGCTGGCCGATAGTCCTTCGGAAGAACGCCTTGCCGAAATCCTTGTCTATGCACAAAATCTTGCCCAAAAAGATACCCAAAGTGCGCAAGCACAAGTGCTTGTAGGCGATGTGTTGCTCACACAAAACAAGATGGCCGAAGCTCGCAGTGCTTATTTGCAAGGGCTGGCACTCGCCCCGGAGATGTTTCAGGTATGGATACAAGTATTGCAAATAGACAGTCGCCTGCAAGAAGCTGATTGGCTGATTCAAGATGCTGATAAAGCGCTTGAGTTATACCCCAACCAAGCCATCGTATGGATGTATCTTGGCGCGGGCTATTTTGAAAAGCGCGACTATGAGCACGCTCTCGAGTCTTTTGAAACAGGCCAAAGCATGGCCCTTGGCAACAAAGCCCTTCAGCTCGACTTCTCCGTGCGCATCGCCGACTGCTACAATGGCCTCAAACAATATCGCCAAGCCGACGAACGCTACGAGCAAGTACTCAAAGAAGAACCCCAGCATCCGCAAGCCCTTAATAACTATAGCTACTTCTTGGCGCTGCGCGAAGAAAGACTCGAGCAAGCCCGCAAAATGGCACAAAAACTCCACCAACTCCAACCCGAGCAAATTGTGTATGCCGATACTTATGCTTGGGTACTCTACAAACTCGGCAACTACAAAGAAGCGCGCAAAATCATTGAGCAAGTTGTCAATCGCTCCCAAAATGGGGCAGTGGTGGAGCACTATGGCGATATTCTTTTCAAATTGAACGAAAAAGAAAAAGCCATCGAACAATGGCAAAAAGCCCGCGAAATGAAAGGTGCAAGTCCTATAATTGACAAAAAAATCTCTGATAAAAAACTTTATGAACAATAAAAACTTTTTTTGGCTACTCGCTGCCTCGCTCTGTCTTGCACTTACTTTTTCTTCTTGCAAAAAAAATAAAATCACCAAAAGTATCAATACCGATAGCCCCTCCTTGGGGCAATTAGATACCACGCGCCAACGAATAGATGTACCTATACAAAAATTTGACTTGCTGAGCGCCAAAGCAAAGTTTGAGTTTAATGACGGCTACAACGAGGCCAAAGCCCGTATCAATGTGCGTATCAAAAAAGACAGCCTGATATGGGTGTCTATCAATGCCTCGGTAGGGATAGAAGTGCTGCGTGCCAAAATCCTGAAAGATTCTATTTTCTTGATGGACAGAGATAAAAAAACCCTTTTCGCGATGGACTTTGCTACCCTCAGCGAGCAGTACAACTTCAAAATCACCTTCGACCTGCTCCAATCTATACTTATTGGCGAGATGATTCGTAAAGACTATACCTATGCCCTCAGCGACCAAGACTACTATTTTATTCGCCAAAACGACGGGCGCGTACGCATAGACAATTTTATCACCAAAGAAGATAAAAAACTTTCCAAAGTACTCCTTTCTGAAAACAACTCGCCCAGCAAGCTGGAGTTGATTTATCAAGATTTTTTTCGTGTAGAAGACAACCTCTTTCCCAGAAAAAGCCTCACCACCCTCGACTATGACCGCCCACAAGGTATGCTTCGGGCACAAGTGGCTATCGAATACTCCGATATTACCCTCAACGACCCAAAAACCAGCTTTCCCTTTAGCGTACCACGAAGCTACGAAATCAAGAATCGTTTTTAACTAATTAATAGTGCTATGAAAAAATTGTTTTTGCTCCTCGCCTTCTGCCTCAATGGTCTGTACCTCCAAGCCCAACAAATAGAAGTGTATTGGGAAGATAAAAAACTCGACCCTGCCAAGTCTCTGGAAGCACAAGGCTTGTACGAAGAAGATATGCTCAAAGTGGTGTTGCAGCCCGATGCAGTCCTTCGCAAAAAATATCCGCAAGCCGCAAGCGTGCAAATCGTACGAATGAAAGCCATTCACATCAAAGACCAGCAGCCTATCAAAGGCTTGGATGTAAGCGATGCGGCAAATATCCCGCTCAAAAACTTCAGGATTATCAAAGGCGAAAAGCTACTGCTCAGCGTAGAGCGTGTATTTGTTATCATGGCCGACGGGCGCAAGGAGCTGTATCAGCCCGAAAAATGTACGCTTAGCCTTACTTTTTAAGTAAAAACATAAAAATACTGGCATACCTGACAGGTTCAAGAAACCTGTCAGGTATGCCAGTCTGCCAAATTAAAAGCGGTCGGTAACTGCCACCGTCTCTTTGATAAACTCCTGCGAGCCATCCAGATTATACACTTGTAGCAGCACCACATAGTAGCCGGTGCGTACTTTGGCGCGCTGCTCATTGGTGCCATCCCAAATAAAAAAGCCTTCGGTAGCCAAGAGCTGGTTGCGGGCAAGCTGCTTCACCTCACGCCCACGGCTGTCGTAAATCGTGATGTTGGCCACATTGCCACTGTTGGCAAAGCGGTAGGAAATGGTGGTGAAATCGCTCTGTCCGTCTTCATCGGGTGTAAACACCTTGGGTTCGATGCTAATCGTACCGCCGGAGCTTCCCTCTCTTTTTTGCTGCGAATTGCGATAGCCCGGTGTGGCATAGCCCTCGGTAGCAGCTGCCGAAAACCAACTTTCGCGCTTGTTGGTAGGCACCTCGAAGGAGATACGCTCTAAAGATACGCCGCGGCGCTCACGCAAAAGGCGGAAATGGAAGTCTTCGTTGTAGTCGAAGCGCTCTACAATTTTGTTGAGGTTGTCTATCAATATCACGATGCCAGCATCATTGTTATACGAAGGCAGGCTGTTCATTTGCAAAAACTCCTTGCCTACCGAACGGGGATAATTGCTCTGGATATTCGATACATTGTTGGTGAGCACCAAATATTCCTCAGGATTCAGGATAAAATCCTCCTCGGTAAGTATCCGCTCACTGTCAAGTGCCTCATTCACGAAGCGCGCCAACTTCCAATTTCTGAGATTGATGTATTTGGAAGAACGGTTATAAATCTCTACAAAGTCGCTGCCTCCGGTGCGAGGATTGAAAAGAATCTCGTTCAATAGAATATCCGACGAGTCGGCCTGCTCCGGTATGCCAAAGAAGGCGCGGTTGTCGCCCGAAATAAAATTGCCGCTACAATCAGCTACATTTTCTACCTCTATTTCGTAGCGGGTTTGTATCTCAAAAGGCGGATTCACCTGCAAGCGCACCCTTTTGAACTGCGGCTCGATGGCTTCTACTTGTACCACGCTGCGCCCTGCAATACGATAAGTGCCATTTTGGAGGCTCAGGCTGTCCATTTTTTCACTAAAAATTAGCACCAAAGTTTCTGCATTGATGGCATTGGCTCTTTCGAGCTGGGGAGCGGTATTGTCGTTGCGAATACCCTTTACAGAGTTTTCTCGTCCGGGCGTACCACCGCTGGGGTCTTCGGAGGCCGTCCAGTTGGGCTGCTCCAAGCAAGGGTTTTCAGTATCAATCATTTCCAAAGTCCAGCCACCGTCTCTTTTTACATCATCACCATACCACGTATCGCTATAAGTTACTTCAAATACGGTTCTACCTGCTGCATCGCGCAGTATCAGCTGCTCACCACCATTATTGAGCGAGGGGAAGCTCGTAAGCCCGATAGTGCGCCCATAAGGTGCAAAATCGGCCACTCCTGCCGTGGAAGTAACAATCAAGTACTCGCCGGGGAGGATATTGACATTGCCAAAAGTAGCGCGCGAGGTATTGTCTATCAGGCGACAACCATCTAAACTAATCACTTTATCACTGCGGTTGAAAATCTCTACAAACTCTCGCTCAGGTAAATCTATAATGGGCGAGGGGTCGGCAAATATTTCGGTGATAATGATTTCATTGTATTGGGGCGCTGCACCCAGCCCGAAATTGCGCTCATTGTCGATCAGGCCATTGCCGGAGCAGTCGGTCAGGTCATTCAGGCGGATACTGTACAACAAGCCCAGCTGCAAGTTGCTCTCAAAGGTAATTTCCAGCTGGTCGTTGGCAGGAGCATTGGCACTTATGCCTTGCACACTCAGGCCACCGCTTAGCACCACCGTCAGGTTGCTGATAGAGGCTGCCGCCAAAGGTTCATTGAAACTGACAAGAATACGATTCACTGCTGCTATGCTAATGCCCGTAATAAGAGGCGCAGAAGTGTCAGGGCTGTTGTCGAGTACAGAATTGGGCTGATTAGGCGTGCCTCCTACGGGCGCTACCGAGGCAATCCAGTTGTTGGCGCTGCTACAAGGCAAGGTAGGATTGATACGCTCCAAAGACCAGCCGCCATCGCGCTTGGCCGTACTGCGGTACCAAGTATCGCTGTAAGTTACTTGGTCTATGATATTGTTGGCCGCATCGCGCAGCGTAATTGTCTGCCCAGCATTGGTAAGCGCCGAGCCGGAAGCACCCCAAGTAACCACAGCGCCCGCATACAAAGCTACATTACCGGAGGGGCAAATGAGCACATAGCCACCGGGCGGGACAATAAGACTCGGAAAAGTAGAAGTACCTGTGCCCTCCAAGCGCCAGCCTTGTATGTTGATAAACTTATTGCTTCGGTTGTAAATCTCCGCGTATTCGCTGTTGGGCAAGCCTACGGGAGGGTCGGGGTCGGCCATAATTTCATTGATAATTACATCGCCCAATACCGCCGGACTTACGGCAAAAAAGGTGAAATTGATTTGCTGATTGCTCAAGGCATTGCCTGCCAAATCTTGCACATTGTTTACACTAAGTATATTGGGTGTACCCGAAGTAAAGCTGTTGGCAAAAGTAAGCACTACGGCGTTGGTAACGGGGCTGTTTCTGGCAGCCGTAGTGGCTGCACCTATGCCATTGTTTACACTGTAATTGGAGGCAGTTTGGGCGGTGGCCAAGTCCACGTTTTCATTAAAACGCAACTCTATTTGATTGGGCGAGAGTACTTGTACGGCGCTCAGCTGGAGAGCGGTATTGTCTTGAAAAACTTCAAAATCATCGAAGAAAAATTGGTCTTTGCGCGCCGATACCGTAGTAGCATAAGTACAATATACCCCTGCGTGGCTGGTAGTAGTATGTGTATTATCCACTACGCTGCCTTCCAGCTGAAAATCAGGATTTCCGCCAAATTGTGTATAGAGAAACCACTGCCCGCCGGCATTGCGAATCACCTTTACCCGTACCACTACATTGCCCGAAAAGCTGGCCACACTGCCCGGAATACGCTCTGTAAGCGTAGTACCATCTTGGCGGAAGAGTTTCACCAAATCAGCACCAGTTTGTCCTATTTGTACAAAATAGCCATTTAGGCTACCCTTTAGGTTGGCTTGGTCCGACATCAAATACACACGCACCGCATTAGTAGCCGTAGGATTGAAGCGGAGGTCTATCAGGAAGTTCCACTCCGTTTTGCTGGCAATGCTACTGGCCGTAGAAAGGTAAATGGTAGAGACGGCATCGGGGCCGGCACTGCGGAGTTGTTGGTTTTCTACAATAAAATCGCCTACATCGCCTGTCCAAGCAGGGTTGTTGGTAAAGTCTCCATCCGAGAAGTTGTCGCTAAATTGGGCAAGCGCCACCATACTGAGCAGCAGCATTGCCAAAGAGAGAAAAATTTCTTTCATGAAGTTAAAAATACAAAAACATTTTAGAAAGTATGTAAACGAAATGTTAATTTTGTTCGTTTTCTCGCGATAGCGGTACTTGGCAAGGATTTTTCCTTCGCTGTACCTTTACCCTTCAACCCTCAGAACCCAATATGATGAAAATTGCCGTAGTCGGTGCCACCGGCTTAGTAGGAGGCGAAATCCTCCGTGTTTTAGAAGAGCATCAGCTCCCCTTCGATGTATTGCTGCCCGTAGCCTCCGAAAAGTCGGTAGGGCAAGAAGTAACATTCAAAAACAAGGCTTATAAGGTGATAGGCATAGAAGAAGCCATTGCCCAAAAACCCCAAATCGCCATTTTCTCGGCAGGTGGCAGCACCTCTTTGGCCTTGGCACCACGCTTTGCCGAAGTAGGTACTACTGTGATAGACAACTCCTCGGCTTGGCGCATGCATCCCGACAAAAAGCTGATAGTACCCGAAGTAAATGGACAGACACTTGCCAAAGAAGATAAAATCATCGCCAATCCCAATTGCTCCACTATTCAGATGGTCTTGGCTTTGTATCCGCTGCACCTGCGCTACCGCCTCAAGCGTATTGTGGTTTCTACTTACCAGTCGGTAACAGGTACAGGCAAAAAGGCGGTGGACCAGCTGATGGCGGAGCGCGCCGGAGCTGCCGAAGTGCCGATGGTGTATCCGCACCCCATAGACCTCAACGTGCTGCCGCATATAGATGTGTTTTTAGAGAACGGCTACACGAAAGAGGAAATGAAAATGGTGAACGAAACCCGCAAAATCTTGGGTGATGAAAGCATTGGCCTTACCTCTACCACCGTACGCGTACCGGTAATGGGTGGCCACGCCGAGTCGGTAAATGTGGAATTTTATGAAGATTTCGACTTGGCCGAAGTGCGTCAAATCCTCCAGAATGCACAAGGCGTGGTGCTGCAAGATGATGTGGCCAACAACATCTATCCTATGCCGCTCTGGAGCAAGGGCAAAGACGAGGTATTTGTAGGCCGCCTGCGCCGCGACGAGTCGCAAGCCAACACCCTGAATATGTGGATTGTGGCCGACAATCTCCGCAAAGGTGCTGCCACCAATGCCGTGCAGATTGCCGCCTATTTGCTCAAAAATGGCTTGATAGCTTAGTATCTTGAGGGTGGCAGTATTGGCCACCCTTTTTCTCTCTCAAAAAACTTACGCTGCGATGAATGCCTCAACGAAAAACCAAAGAAAGTTTCTCCCCGAAGATTTTGAAATCAAAGCTTGGGAGCAAATACAAACCTTTTACGAAAACCTCTCGCATCGCGCTATTTTCAATATCCCCTCGCTCAAACAATGGCTGGCCGACCGCAGCGAGCTGGAATCGGCATTGGCCGAGGAAATGGCTTGGCGCTATATTCGTATGACTTGCTACACCGCCGAAGCTGCTTATCAAGAGGATTTTCAGTTTTTTGTAGAACAAATACAACCGCACATCACTCAGTACAGCCATCAGCTCAACCAAAAGCTCTTGCAATCCCCTCTGCTGGAGGAGCTGACAGAAGAGGAAGGCTATAAAATTATGATTCGCAGCCTGCACAAACAGGCAGAGATTTTCAGGGAAGAGAACATCCCCCTGCAAACAAGCCTGCAAAGCAAGGAGCAAAAATACGGGGAAATCAGCGGAGCGATGACGATTGTATGGCAAGGGACTGAAATCACGCTGCCACAAGCCAACAACCTGCTGCTCGAAGCTGACCGTGCTGTGCGCCAAGAAGCTTTTGAAGCCATGCAAGTGCGCCGCCTGCAAGAAGCCGATGGCCTGCAAGCTTTGTTTGACGAACTGCTTGCCTTGCGCTATCAAATCGCCCGGAATGCAGGTTTTGAAAATTTTCGCGATTATATGTTTGCCGCCTTGGGTCGCTTCGATTACAGTCCGCAGCACTGCTTCGACTTCCACGAGGCCGTTGCTCAAAAGGTAGTACCCATTCTGAATGAGCGTATGCAGCTGCGCAAAACCCAAATGGCCTTGCCAGAGCTGCGCCCTTGGGACAAGCAGTGTGACCCGCTCCAACAACCTGCTTTAGTGCCCTTTCGCAGCAGTGAGGAGCTTGTCGAAAAAACCGTCGCTTGCTTACAAAGAATAGACCCTTACTTTGCCGAATGCCTCAGCACCATGCAAGCCCAAGGCCGCCTCGACCTCGAATCGCGCAAAAACAAAGCGCCGGGTGGCTACAACTATCCTTTGGCGGAGAGCAACATTCCTTTTATCTTCATGAATGCCACCTCCAACCTGCGCGACCTCACCACCCTGCTCCACGAAAGTGGCCATGCGGTACACGCCTTCTTGAGCAAGGATTTGCCCTTGCAGGCTTTCAAAGACCCTACTGCCGAAGTGGCTGAGCTGGCCTCGATGGCTATGGAACTGCTTACGATGGAGGCTTGGGACGTATTTTTTGAAAAAACCGAAGACCTGCGCCGCGCCAAAATAGAGCATTTGGAGGAAATATTGGAAACCTTGCCTTGGGTAGCTACCATAGACAAGTTCCAACATTGGCTCTACGAGCATCCGCAGCACAGCGCCCAAGCACGCAATGAGACTTGGTTGCGTATTTTTGAAGAATTTGCAGACAATATTACCGATTGGACAGGCCTTGAGCGCATCAAAGCACATCTTTGGCAAAAGCAGTTGCACCTTTTTGAAGTGCCTTTTTACTATATAGAATACGGCTTTGCACAGCTCGGAGCCATTGCCATCTGGCGCAATTATCGTCAAAACCCGAAAAAAACATTGACACAATACAAAGCTGCCCTCTCGCTGGGCTATACGCGCAGTATTCCCGAAATATACCAAGCCGCGGGCATCGAGTTTCGTTTTTCTGCCGACTACATTGCCGAACTGATGGACTTTGTAAAAGCCGAATTGACTGTTTTGGAGCAATAAAATTTCCCTAATACAAAAAGCCTCAAGATGGTAAAAATCTTGAGGCTTTTGTATTTACAAAGCTATCTGCTCAATCATTTGCAGGGCGCTTTCACCATTTTCGAGGGCTTCGAGCACCTCAAAAACTTTGTCGGACCAGCCGGCTATCAAAAACACATCGCTGCGCTCTACATTCAGAGGCATTTTGCCGTAGCCTGCCAAGTCGAAAAGATAGAGCTTGGCTTGGGGGGCTATTTTTTTGTAAGCTCCCCACATTTTGCTCAGGTTGTCGCCTGTACCGTGGCTGTTCCACATCTGGCAGTCGGTGAAGAGCATCACTTTGTCTATGACCATTTTTCGGTCAATCAAATCCTTGATTACCAAATGGCCATTGGTAGCATAGCCCACCTCACCCTCGCGCTTACGGAAGTCCATCACATTGGCCAATACATTGTTTTTGGGCACATTGATGACCTTCCAAGTATCGCCAAACATACCCGTCAGCACACGCTCGCAGCGGTTTTGCAACAGCATAGCCAGCACCAAACCGATGTCGTAGTACTGTACTTTGCTGTTTTTAGACACAGGCGCTTGCATAGAACCCGACACGTCGCAGGCCAACAATACTTTCGTGGCTTTGTCGAAGCCTTTGATATTGGCGGCACTGATTTGGGCAGCCTGCTCCAAAGCACTCAAAACCAAAGCACTATGCACTGAAGACACTCCTTGCAGCTCGCGATAAGCTGAGAGGAAGCGGAAAGGCAACTGCTTGGAGTTTTGCACGGCCTTTTCGTTGGCGATATAGTCGGCCACTTTCTGGATATGTGCATCACTCACTTGCGCTTCCAAGATATTACGAAGGTTGCGCAGCATCGCCATATAGCCCACCTTGCCACTGTCTATCAGCTCCTCCCACTTTGCTTTGAAAGCCGCAGCTTTTTCCTCTTTCTTATCGAAACCTTTTTGGCCAAGTACCGAAAGCTCCACCTCCCAAGTGTAGGGTGTTTGGAGTTCGTCTTTTACGATTTTATCGAAAATGGCTTGCTGGGCTTCGTCTTTGGCTTTGGGGTGTACCAAAAACAAGGCATCGCGCAGCTTCACCTCGGTAGCACGGTTGTACTTGGCAAACTGGTACTCGTCGAAGCTGTTGAAAGCCTGAGCCAAACCTTTTTGGATTTGTTTGGAAAGCTTGTTGAGCTTTTTCAAATCGCTGCGGGTATTGGCGGCTTGGTAATAGGCCAGCAACTCGGTGATTTCGTCGGCGCGCTTTACTATTTTAGCAACCATTTTGCTTACCAGTTGGTCGCCAGCGTGTACCTTGGCCAGCTCCACAGCCAATACCAAAGGCACTGAGCGCAGGTGCATGTGCTGGCGGGCATATACAGCCAGCTTGGCCACAAACTCAGGCTTGTTTTGGGCAATAAGGTGGCGAAGACGCTCGATTTTCTGGTCGGCTTTTACATAAAACTGGTCAGAAAGCGAGCTTGTTACCACCGCAGCATACAGCTCCATCGCAGGGCTAAGGGCGTAGGCCTTTTCGCCTTCGTGGTTACGGAGCAGGTTTTTGGCTTTTGCTTTTAGGTTGAACTTCATTTTGGTAAAAATAATTAAAAGGTGAACAAT
>DAIQNQ010000017.1:24958-27292 GCA_036788275.1 Thermonemataceae bacterium | reverse complement strand
TTGGTCAGGTATTTCATGGCGGCTATGTATGAAAAGCTTTTACAAAAATACGAAATTTACACCAAGATTAGAATGATTTTCAGGATTTTCCCGATTGATTATCTTGATTTTCAATGATTTATTTTTGCTCAGGCAAAATAATGTTGCTTTGGGTATATACGTACAAGCCTGTACAAAGCCCTCAGAACATGGCCTCGTAAGCCCATATCAGATAAATCGCCCCCCAAGTAAGCCCCGCCCCGAAGGCCGTGAGCAAAAGCTTATCCCCTTGCTTAAAAGCCTGCTCCCACTCCCACAAGCAAAGCGGTATAGTGGCGGCGGCGGTATTACCAAAACGGTCTATATTGATGGTGAAGCGCTCGTAAGGCACTGAAATCCGCTCGCCAATAGCCTCCAGAATACGGCGATTGGCCTGATGCGGTACGAGGAAAGCGATGTCGTCGCCTTGCAAATCATTGCGCTGCATGAGTTCTTGGGCAGTAAGCGACACGCGACTTACGGCATGTTTAAAAACTTGTTTTCCTTCTTGGTAAAAAAAATGCTCTTTGGCTTTTAAACGCTCTTCATTGATGGGAAAAGCCGAACCTCCGGCTTTTTTGAAGAGAATCTGCCTGCCATTGCCATCGGTTTTCAGAAGGGTGTCTTGTATGCCATGCTGCGGCTCGCAAGGCTCCAGCAGCACCGCTCCTGCCCCATCGCCAAAGAGAATACAGGAAGTGCGCTCTTCGTAATTGGTAATAGAAGTCATTTTGTCGGCACCTATCACAACTACTTTTTTATACACGCCCGATTTGATAAAGTTGCTGCCTATCTCCAAGCCATACAAAAAACCGCTGCAAGCCGCCAAGAGGTCGAAGCTCATCGGGTGGATTTTCAGCGTATCGCATATCAGGTTGGCCGTGCAAGGAAACATCATGTCGGGTGTAACCGTGGCACAAATCAGGGCATCTATTTCGGAAGGAGCGATGCCCCGCTTTTCGCAGAGCATTTTCACAGCTTCGATGGCCATGACAGAGGTACCCTGCTCTTGGCCTTTGAGTACACGGCGCTCGTGGATGCCCGTGCGCTCCAATATCCACTCGTGGCTGGTATCTATGAGCTTTTCGAGGTCGGCATTGGTAATTTTATCGGGAGGCACATAGCCTGCCACAGCAGTAATTGCAGCTTTGATTGGATTCATCTATCAAGGGGACATAGGAGCGCCTGAGCCTTAGCTAAAGCGCATGTGTTTTACGGATTCGCCTGAGTGTGCCAGCTCCAAGAGGGCATCAATGCCTATTTGGAGGTGCTTTTCTACAAACTTTCCGGTTACTTTTTTATCACTTTCGGAGGTTTTTACACCTTCGGGAATCATGGGATTGTCCGACACCAAGAGCAATGCACCTCGGGGGATTTCGTTGGCAAAGCCTACGGTAAAGATGGTGGCCGTTTCCATGTCTATGGCCATGGCGCGGATGGTGCGGAGGTATTCCTTGAAAGCCTCATCGTGCTCCCATACGCGGCGATTGGTGGTATAGACGGTGCCCGTCCAGTAGTCGCAAGCGTGTTTTTTAATCATTGAGGAAACGGCTCTTTGGAGGCGGAAAGAGGGCAAAGCAGGTACTTCAGGCGGCATATACTCGCTGCTAGTGCCTTCGCCACGGATGGCGGCGATGGGCAGAATCAGGTCGCCCAGCTCTGTTTTTCTTTTCAACCCTCCGCATTTTCCCAAAAAGAGTACTGCCTTGGGCGATATGGCTGTGAGCAAATCCATGACGGTAGCCGCCATGGCGCTGCCCATTCCGAAGCTGATGATGGTGATTTCGTCGGAGGAAGCACTAAGCATAGGTTTCTCGCGTCCGTGTACTTCTACGCCAAATTTTTCGGCAAAGAGCTCTATATAATTATTGAAATTGGTGAGCAAGATATACTCTCTGAAATGCTCCAAAGGCATTCCTGTATAGCGTGGCAGCCAGTCTTTTACGATTTCGTCTTTGGTCTTCATTGTTGTTTTATGTTTTGTGTTGATGTCGAAAATTACAATTTTTATTCGGTTTTGGCTTTGGGCGCTCAGAAATTATTTTGCCGACTTTGGTAAATACACAAAACCAAAGGCTTTTCCAGCAAGTTAGAAAAGCCAAACATTTGCTTTTTAACAATGCATTATTTGCAAGGTCTGCTGGGGCTTTGGCTCGGCTATTTGGGTATAGAAGCCTTTTGGCGCTACCTGCAAGAGTACCACAAAATGGGGCGCTATGGGTCTTTTTACATTATTTTTCACGCGCTCATGCTCTTGGCAAGCATTGCGCTGCTGCTCAGGGCGAGCAAGCCTTGGAGGAAGCCCAGCAAGCGCAA
>DAIQNQ010000017.1:9459-24858 GCA_036788275.1 Thermonemataceae bacterium | reverse complement strand
GCATTGCGCTGCTGCTCAGGGCGAGCAAGCCTTGGAGGAAGCCCAGCAAGCGCAAAGAAGAGACAGAAGAATACTTCTTTTGAGCTATTGCTGTATTTCTTTCAGTTTCTCCAAAAACAATATGGCTCTTGATTGCTCCCATTGGGTATAACGTGCAAGCAATGTACTGATATTAGATAATTCGGAGCGCCCTGTGGTATAATGCGCTACCATTTTTTTCAGAGATTTGGGCATTTCTTCGTTTATTTGGACAATTTGTTCAAGAAACGCTTCATCAGAAAGGGATTGATAGCGCTTGCCAAAGGCCAGTTCTTTGGCAATCACTCGGTCGTCAAAGTAATAGACCAACCCTCCCACTTCTCCAAAAAAGGTCAGCCCGGTGGCCATCAGCAAGAATATCACACCAAGTAAAAAGCCAAAATAAGCAAAAACCGAAGGCCACTTCTTTTCTACCACCGCTTGGGCTGGCTGCTTAGGATTGTAGAAAATACGAATGCGCTCTCCTTCTTTGAAGCGCTGCACGCCCTCTCGCGGACTAAGGCTCAGCTGATTGGCTGCGTAAGTACTGCTTTTGTACGCTTTACCACCTACTTGATAATGGTATTCAAAAGTATAATACACCTCTACTCTCCCATTGCCTGTGCGCGTTTGTGTGCTTTCCGAGGTGCTTACCCAAGCATCTGTGGCAGGCCAAGAGCTTTGGCTCAAGGCCATACTCGCCACAAGCACAAAGCGATACACAAAGAAAAAACCTCCGGCATAAAGTAAGAGACCGCCCTGTAAAAAATTAGACCATTTGAATGCTGCTTTCATCTTCTGAGACCCATTATTTTAAGTATAAAAGAAGCTGGATACCTGCCTGTACGGCTACTCATTGGCGCGCTCTACTACTTTATTTACGATTGCCGCAACGATTTCCTCTCTCGTAATATTTTTATCATCAATGATTGGTATAGCCCATCGGCAAGC
The DNA here is from genome assembly GCA_036788275.1 of Thermonemataceae bacterium. Lineage (GTDB taxonomy): Bacteria > Bacteroidota > Bacteroidia > Cytophagales > Thermonemataceae > DAIQNQ01. The sequence goes on along the minus strand of DAIQNQ010000017.1, from coordinate 23,889 downwards.
TGCCTTTATAAAAATACTTCGCCATTGGTCATCTTCTCGGAGGGCTTGCAAGGTAAAGCTCAAGGAGCCACCAGACTCGCCTTTAAATCCAAAGGATTCAGAAATTGTAATTAAATTTTCTGAGAAAAAATATAGCTTTATCACACAATCATACTCCGATTCATACGTTCCCTCTTGTTTTTCGGCAATCGTGAGTGCACAATGCTGCAGGGCAGAGGCCTCTGTCATTGGGGCATTTGCCAGTATAAAAGGCAGGTCGAGCAATATGCCATTTTTGAATTGAATTTTTTCTGCATCAAAAACAAAAGATTTCCATTCTCTGGGCGGAATAAAAATTTTATGTTTGAGCAAATCTTCATAGCCCACAATGCGGAATTGCTCATCACTCATTTTTATGACAAGCTCCGGCTTGTCTGTGGGCATTACTTCTTTGATGGTCTGTACTTCGCTCATGGGCATCCTTTTTTGCTATTCCTCCAAATGAAAATACTGCCCGTCGCGCTCTACGCCAAGGGGCTTTTGGCGGAGACTTTGCTGCCCTTGGGTACTGATACGTACGCCCAAAATCATAATATCGTCTATCTGTTTGTATTGATAATCTTCGGCCTGCATCCATTCTTCAATGGTTTTTTCTAAAATACGCTGCTGCTCGTCCATGTCAAGATGATGAATTTCGAGCAAGAGTTCTTTCAGATTTTTCTTCATAAACTTGCGCCCTGCCGTGCCGCCAAACTGGTCTTGGAAGCCATCAGAAAAAAGGTAGAAAACGGTTTCTTCACCCAAATTTACAAAGCGCTTTTCAAAGTCTTCGTTGGCACCACGCCAGAGGCCGCCGATGGGTTTGTTGGTGCCTTTTATTTCGCGGAGATGATTGCCCTGAATGCAAATCATAGGATTTTTGGCACCGGCAAATTTCAGGATTTTGGTTTTTTGGTCTATCACACAAAGCGCCAAGTCCATGCCGTCGCGGGTTTTGGTTTCTTCTTGTTTGAGGGCATTTTGGATGCCTTTGTGCAGCTCCAGCAGGATTTCGTCGGCCTCCACGATTTTGCGTACATTCACGATTTCGTTGAGGATGTTCGTCCCTATCAGGCTCATAAAAGCGCCGGGCACACCGTGGCCGGTACAGTCCACCGCCGCCAAGAATATCTTGCCCTGCTGCTCTGTAAACCAATAAAAATCGCCACTCACAATATCGCGCGGCTTGTAAAGCACAAAGCTTTCGGGCAGCACCTTGCGGATGTCTTCTATCTTGGGCAGCGTGGCCTTTTGGATGCGGCTGGCGTAGTTGATACTCGATACAATGTCTTCGTTTTTCTTGCGCAGCTCCTTACTTTGGCTTTCGATGCGGGCAAAGCTTTCGGCATTTTGTAAAGCAATGGCCACATAGAGTGCCAAATTGCGCAGAAAGTCTAAATCATAAATAGAGTATGCCTCCTTGCGAGGGCTTTGCACGGAGAGTACACCCAAAAAAGCACCCCCACCCATCAGCGGTAGGAATATCATAGATTGAAAATGCTGCGATACGGCTTCATCTACTTTAAACCACAAAGTATATTGTGTATCAAAGTTTTGAATAATCACTTCTTGTTTTTGCTGCCACACAAACTCATAAAAAGGAGCTTTCAACTCCTGCTGTTGGGGATTCTCTTCGAGCTTGCCTTCTTGCAGCAAGGCTGCGAAAGCAAACTGCGCATCCTTGTCCGATACCGTAGCGATGCTCAAATGCTCGGCGGCAATCAGATGTGTTTGGAGGTGATGATATACTTTCTGGAGGATTTCGTCGAGGAGCAGCGTGGCAGTCAGTTCCTTGCCTATTTCGCTGAGCAGGTGCAGGTTTTGGTGCGCTTCTTCTACGAGTGTTTTTTGTTCGGCGAGGGCTTCGTTTTTTCGGAGGATTTCGTCGCGCTGATGGCCTATTTCTTCGCTCCTTCGGAGAATCTCCAGCTTCTGGGCTTTGATTTCCGTATTTTGTTTTTCAATCGCATTTTTTTGATGTTGGAGCAGATTTTTTTGTTCCTGAATCTCCATCAAAGATTGCTGGAGGCGGCGCTTCATCTTCAGCTCTTCGCGCAGCATATAAAGCAAGCCCAAGAGCGAAAATAGCAGCACTACCACAATGACGAGACTCATTATTTCGGTGCGTTTTTCATCTTTGAGAAGGCGCTGTCGTGCTTGGGCGAGGTAGTCGTCGAGCAGTTGCATTCCTTCTTTGTAGAGGGCTTCTTGCTGTTTGTAGGCTTCGCCAAAGATAATCTTCTCGGCTTCGGTACGCTGCCCTTGCAGCACCAAGTCGAAGGCTTTCTTCTCGGCTTCTACCAAGGCGCGCTCCGGGTCTTGTGTTTTTTTGCGTATCTGGAGGGCTATTTCGGGAGGCAGCAGGCGCAAGGCTTCGCTTATTTTTTTGTCCAACTCCTCCGAGAGCCCTTTGTGTTGCTCCATACGCACCAAATCGCCACCTTCTACAACCAGCTCCGCCAAAAGGGTAACTTGCTCTTCCAAAGCCGCTATTTCCATTTTGAGTTGTAGCGCAGGGCTGTCTTTTTGGATGATACGGCTCACAATCTCGTTGAAATGGTAGAGGTTCCAAGCGAGCAGTACAAAGCCTGCAAGCATCAAGGCAAAGATAAGGACGAACAAGTTGGCCCTTTGCTGAAGGTTAGAATGGCTTTGCATTTGTTTTTGATAGTTAGAAAGGAGGCTTTGGAGGCCTCCTTAAAGCATACAGATGCAAAAAACAAATTATTTGGCATACTTGCAAATAAAGTATGGCAGAGAGCGCCTTTTACTTTATTTTTTGAGGGTATAAGTCCATACCGGCAGTTGGGTATGCGTGGCAATATCTTCGGCTACACTGCCCTTGCGGCTCAGCACCCTGATAAATCCAGAGCGGCTGTGCGTAGCCATCATAATTATGTCGCAGCGTTGGTCTTCGGCAAAGTGCAAGATGCCTCCTTCTAGGTCTTCGTCGGTATAGGTATTGATTTCGTAATTGCGGATGTCATGTTTTTTGACAAGTTTCTCGCCCAGCTCCTGCACCTTTCTGTCGGGCATCACACTGCCTAAATGGTTGATTCTTACCAGATGTAGCTTGGCTTTGCTTAGCTCCTGAAAAGCCAAAGCCGCTTTGAGCACCTTGTCGTTGTCTTCTTCAAAGCTCAAAGCAAAAGCAATGCGCTTCATTTTGCTCAAGTCTAAAGCTCTTTTTACGGAAATCACGGGGCATTTGGCATGGCGAATTACCTTGTAGGTATTGCTGCCTACATACTCTTCGTCCAAATTGCCCACCCCATGCGTACCCATTACGATAAGGTCTAAACCTTTTTGGGCGATTTTTTCGGAGATAGAAGAAAAAAAGCCGCCCACTTGTACAAAAGGCTCTATTTTGATGCCTTTGTACTCTTTCACTTTAGCTTTGAGCAGCTCAGAGGCTCTTTTGAGCATCAGGGCTACGAAAGCCTCTTGTTCGGCACTTTGCTGTATGGAATCTTTGGCACCAATGGCGGCACTGAGATTAAAACTCACAGAGGCGTAGTTTTCTACCACGTGAAAAAGCTGAATGCTCGCTTTGGTTTTTTTGGCAATCTGTACAGCCAAAGAGAGGGCATGCTCGGCTTCGGCAGAAAAATCGGTGGGCACTAATATTTTTTTCATTTCTGTAAAGGTTTAATTGAACAAGATGACAATGAGACAAACAGACATTTATTTACTGATGAAAAGAGAGCAGCGGCACGTTGATTTGGTGGAGCACCTCCTCCGTAACACTGCTCTTGAAGAGGCGGTCAAAAAAATCGCGCTTTTGGGGCATTAGCGCTACCAAGCCTACGTTTTCTTCTTTTACAAACTTCACAATGGCTTTTACCACGTCTTTTTCGGCAGAGAAGTCGAAGCTATGCGGAAAATCCTCAAAGAAATTGGCAATTCTGAATACCTGTACGGCCTCTTCAAAAGGAATATGGGCGTAGTCTTGGTTGATATTGAGCACCCTGATTTTGGCCTTAAAGGCATCCGCAAAACTCAAAAGTACGCCCAAAGGCTCTACCTTATCGGCTTTGGCATAATCGCAAGCGAAGCAGATTTGGTCTATCTCCAGAAAACGAACCTTCTCGGGAATAGCCAATACCGGTACTTGAGCTTGGCGCATGAGGCTATGAGTGAGCGAGCCAAAGAGTTTTTGGCTCAGCCCCTTGCCCTTGGCACCCATCACGAGCAGGTCGGCACCCAATTCGTTTACGGCCAACGCCACTTCCTCTACGATGTTTTCATTCATTCTTACTACAAACTGATAGTTGGGCGACTGCTCGTAGAGGTAGTCGCGACGCACCTGCTCAAAGGCTTTGTCATAGTTTTCTTGGATTTGGCGGTCGTAGGTTACTTCGGGCAGGGAATAGACCGTCATTACTATCAACTCCGCATCTTTGGCTCTGGCCAAGGCCGTACCATATACAAGGGCATTGGTGGCGGCGGGAGAGAAGTCTGTCAAAATGAGTATTTTATGGATATTCTTCATAAAGAGGTGGTTTTTTTAAACTTTCTCAAATTAGAGATTTTATACGATAACACAAAGCTAAGCAGCGGGAGAATTTTAAGAGATGAAGGGCATCATCCCAAAAGATGATTTTTATCACAAGAAGGCTTCTACAAAAAAGAGATTTTTTTTGGATTTCAATAAAATTATCATTACGTTTAAAAGATTATTTCACCATTCCTTGAAATCGAAAAATAACTTGTAAGCTATTTGCTATCAGTTCTTTTTGATATATTTGCAACAAATATGCGTATCACCTTCTTTCTGTCTAAAATTATGTAGCAAGCAAGTATTGCAACTTTGTCATTACCTGAAAATACTTATTGAAATCATTGAGTGGGCGCATAGAAAAAACGCATTATGCACAAGATTTGAAACTATGAATACAAGAATTGACTTCTTAAAAAGAATCTCTCATTTGGGCGTGAGCGGCAAAGAGTCTGACGCTACCCAAAAAAATATCATCTTGTCGAATCGTATCAGCTTGGCAGCCATTGCCGTAGCGCTTATTTTTCTGGTGATTGACATTATCCGTATCAACCAGCCGGTACGTATCCTGATATTTTCCTTGATTGCGCTTATTTTTACAATTCCCTTTTGGCTCAATAGATTTGGCTACACGCGCGGCTCAAGAGCAGTGATAGCATTGGGTTATCCCCTTTTGGGAATGGCCAATTTTATCTTTTTTAAGCTTTATGGCGATGGCACGCAGCACGTGATTTACTATTTCACGCCACGCTTCTTCATGTTCAACTTCATTGTGATTGCCTTTCTGGTCTTAGACAGCCAAGCCGATAAATGGCTCTACCGAAGCAGTATCTTGCTCAATGCCTGCCTAATTATCTTCTTTGATGCCATTCATAATCTTTTTGGGGTGGGTGTTGATCGTCTGGGCTTTGAGGTAGATTACTACTATCTTTCTACCCTCAACAGCGTGATTGTGGCAACGGCCATTATCTTGTCTTTTGCCATGCTGCAATCTATCAATAGGAGCTACGAAAGCAAGATTCTTTCGATGAACAATGAACTGGCCGATAAAAACGAAGAGATTATACGACAAAACGAAGCCCTGTACCTCCAGCAAGCCCACAACCGTACCATCAACAACCACTTGGAGGAAGTGGTAAATCGCCGTACTGCCGAACTCAAGGCCCGCAATTCACAGCTTAGTAAATATGCTTTTTTCAATGCCCATATCCTGCGTGCGCCCGTAGCAACCATTTTGGGCTTGTACGAAATCTACGCCTTGGCACGCGATGAAGAAGAGCGCAAATACATCCAATCAAAACTGCAAGAAACCTGTAAAAAGCTCGACGATGTGGTACGCAATATGCAAGATACCCTCAACGAAGATTATATCATTGATGACCGCCAAGTGGAGCATCGCCCTTCTAAAGCGCCTGTTGAGCCTTTAAGTGAAACCTAAGCACCTGACCCGACTGCTCGTAGGCAAACACAAAGTCGTCGCCTTCCAAGCGTTCTATACGCAGAGCCACTGCCTCGCTCTCGCCACTGCGCAACATCAAAAACTCCTCGCGCTCGTCCAAATCCCAGCGAAAATCAGTAAACTCCTTCTCAAAAGTAGTAAAAGTGAGCGCTCCGCTCTTGTCGAAGTGAAAGCTGGCCTTTTGTAAGTACTTTTTAGACTCTTCGGCAATCCCCTTTTTCACAAAGTCGGGTGCATATTTGTCGGCCAAAGCCAAACCGGGTATCATATCCAAGCCTACATCTACGAGCATCTCCAAGGCAGGGGGTACTTCTACCCGCTCAATCGTCCATGTTTTGGCTATTTTGCTCCTTTTGTTATGCAGGAGTTTTTCGATGGTATCGCAGCTTCCTAAAGAAAAACATAAAAGAAGTCCGAAAAGCAGTCTTTTGTACATAAGTCTTGTAAGTTAAAATTTTGCCCTTAATTTTGCGGAGGCAATTTATCGCAAGATACATTGATTTACAAGATTTTTTCATACAACTCTTCTCCAACTTTATGGTGCTCTTAGACGGCAAGAAACTATCGGCAGACATTCGCAGCGAACTCGCTGCCGCCGTAGCCACGCTCAAAACCCAAGGCAAAAAAGTACCTCATCTGGCAGCTATTTTGATTGGAAACGACGGTGCCAGCGAAACCTACGTGGCCAGCAAAGTAAAAAGCTGCCAAGAGGTGGGCTTCGACTCCTCGCTCATTCGCTTGGAGGCCACCATCAGCGAAGCTGACTTGCTCGCACAGATAGAAAATCTGAATGCCGACCCAAAGATTGACGGCTTCATTGTGCAGTTGCCTCTGCCCAAGCATATCTCTGAGCAAAAAGTATTGGAAGCCATTCGCCCCGAAAAAGATGTAGATGGCTTCCACCCTATCAATATCGGGCGCATGGCCAAAAACCTGCCCTGCTATATCCCCGCCACGCCTTATGGCATCTTGCAAATGCTGGAGCGCTACCAAATTCCCACCTCCGGCAAGCACTGTGTCGTGATTGGCCGCAGCAACATCGTGGGCTCGCCGATGAGTATCCTGATGGCACGCAATACGCCCGTGGGCAACTGTACCGTTACGCTCTGCCATAGCAAAACCCAAAATTTGACACATTTTACCCGCCAAGCCGACATCCTTATTGTGGCCTTGGGCATTCCTGAGTTCCTAAAGGTAGATATGGTAAAAGAAGGGGCTGTGGTGATAGACGTAGGCATTACCCGTGTAGCTGACAGCAGCAAAAAATCGGGTTTTGCCATCAAGGGCGATGTAGCCTTTGATGAGGTAGCGCCCAAATGCAGCTATATTACACCCGTGCCCGGTGGCGTAGGCCTGATGACGGTGGCCTGCCTGATGCAAAACACCCTGCTGGCCGCTACGGGCAGTATTTATCCAAAAAATTAACCATCACGCTTCAAACAAAAAAGCAGGCCTTGCATTGTGCAAGGCCTGCTTTTTTGTTTCCTTTGTTTTGATTTTTACATCACTACCATACGTTTTTGTTGGCTTTTACCATCGCTCACAATAGAGACAATATATACGCCGGCTTTCAGAGGCTCTTCCATCGTAATTTCGGTTTGGCGCTCCAATCGCTCGTAGTTTTTCATCCATACCAGCTTACCGCTCACATCCATCACCATCACACGGGTATTGCTATTGATAACTTCTTCAAAGCTCAAGTGGAAGCGCTGACCATTGCCGGGGTTCGGATAGAGCACCAACGGATTGTTGCTGAGTTCGTCCCAATCTACCAGTACCGATACTACTTTGGAGTTGTTGCGAGTGCGGTCGAGGTCTTCTTGTACCAAACGGTAATAGTTGAGTCCTTTGGCAGGAGCTTGGTCTATGTACTTATAGGCTTTCAGACTGTTCGACTCTCCGGCGGCATCAAGGCGGGCTATTTCGGTAAAGTTTGCCCCATCGCTGCTGCGCTGTACCGAGAAGAGCGCCGAATTAAACTCACGCACCGTAATCCAATCCAAGTGCACCTCTCTGCCTACCGTCTTGGCCGTAAAGTTGAGCAGCTCCACAGGCAGCGGCGTAAAGTTCCACCCAAAAGTAAACTGTCCATTGCCCAAGGTGCGGAAGTTTTCTTGCGAACTGATGCTTGGTGTATTGGAAACTACATCAGGAATACCCCCCAAATCTTTCCAAAGTGTACCTGGTGCAGGGGCAAAGCCTCTCCTCACCTCTACACGCTCTGCGATTGTGCCCACAGGACGCGCGAAGGCATTGTTGTCGTTGGGGTGGAAATCCTGCACAATGCTAAGTTCATCAAGCAAATCCAAATTGTTACTGAAAATATCTATATACGTAACGCCATTGACGGTGGTATCTATCGGCGGCTGACTTCCGGCAAACTTCAGGGTGATTACCGCCTCATCAATATCCGGTACCAAGCCTGTATCATCGGTTTCTAAGCCGCTCGGGAAGCCAATATTGCGCATTTTCCAATATCTTCTACCCAAGAGCATATTCAGCGGAGAACCCGGCTCAAATACACGCACAGGACTGTAATCAGGGAAAGTGCCATCGCTGTCCAAATCATCGGGATGATTATTGAAAAACTCCATCGTAAAGGCCGTAGGGTTCGGGTTCGTGAGCCTTACTGAGAAAGCAAAACCATCAGAACCTGTCGCTACGTTCCCGCCGGAATAAGGCACATTCACTTTTCCAATGGGGTAGTTTAATTCTGTAGGAAGATTATTGGCACTGTTGAAAATACGCCCTACCGGCCCACTCACAAAACCTGTGGTAATAGGCAAGCCCGGGTTTCTTGTCCAAGTACCATTGATACCGATAATCATCTCTCTGTTGAGGTCTGTAATGAAGAGCCCTCGACCTAAACTCAGGGTATTTTCTACTACCACACGGTTGTTGAGTGTTACATTGTTGACTGCTTTCTCAATACTCAAGTCATAAAAGCGCTCAAAACTTGCCAAATCAGTAGCCGCTATGCGGGTAATGCTTTGAGCATTGCCACCGCGCAGTTTTACCAAACCTGTTCTGGGCACAAAGAGTCCGTATTCATTGAGCCAGTTACCGTTTACAGAGATACGAATACCTGCTACGTTAGAAGCATCGAAAATCGGGGTGCGTACAGAGTCGGCAGGTGTAATACGCCCACGCAAGTAGAAGCGATTGTCCACCACGAGTGAGTCATTGTTTTCGGAGCGGCCATCCAAGATGGTCAAATCCCAGAAAGCACTATGTATCGGCCCAGTGGTAATCACCCTTGCACCTACGGGCTGATTGAAGGTTACTGTTACCTTTTGTGCATCGGCCAGCGTGGCACCATAGTTGAAAGTACCCGTGTTGCTCCAGCCTTTTCCTACCAATATTTTTCCACCACCATTGGCTACATTAGCTGTTAGAATAGCACCCGTAGTACCTGTGTAGTCGCCTCCAAACTCTACCCCACCGGAGCAAGGCGAAGAGCGCTGAATCATCAGTTCTGCCCCATTAATGAGTTGGACTGTAATGTTATTTCCGGTAGCAGGCGAGATAATCAAATCGCGGCAAGTAGCTTCTGAAGCTCCACTGGGAGCAGCAGGCAATGCACTAAAAGCAGGCCTTCCGGCAAAAGGATTGTCAATACTGCTTAAATCTAAAGCTGCTGTATTAAAGCTACCATCAATCGTGATGGTATAGTTGCCGGGCTGGTCAATCAATACCGCATCTGCAAAGGTGGGTACGCCTGCTGACCAATTCGCTCCATCAAACCAGTTACCCCCGGCAGCGTTTGTCCAGCGGGTTACTCTGCCCGACCAAATCAGTACAGAATCAACAGTAGACCAACCAGGACCACTGGTAGTTTCTCTATCAAAATTTTCTCCAGCGAATACGCCTGTGGCATTGATAAAGCGTGTTTTTTGACGGCGGGTATCGGTGGTATCCGCCTGAGGAATTGGGAACAAGTCGCCAACGCCAACACCGGGTGATGTTTCATTATCCACTGCATAAGTAGTAGTGCCTCCACTTGTTACAGGAGCACCGTGTCCACTTGGCCCAAAGGGAGCAGCAGGCAAAGCAGCGGCCATCGCTGCATCTTCTAACCCAGCATTCGTACCTGTGGCATTGTCGCGACGTACGTTAGAAGTGCCCCCAGCACTAAAGCGCAGCGGGAAGTTAATATTATAAATATCTTGGGTTACGTAGTTGCTGGGCAGATACAAGTAGGTAGCATCGGCCACGTCGAGCCCATTGGTAAAAGTCCCATCGCTAAAGCTGCCTACGGCTCTTACGGCACAGCCATCACCAAACTTGGTAATGCCCGGACTGTCTTGTGTGCCGGCACGTAAGTCCACCCCATTTGCATTGGTAAACTGTACATTATAAAAACGGAAGCTGGCGCGTGCACTATTCAGGAAGGTAAAAGGATAATGTCCTATCGTACCTTGGCGCGAGATTTTCACGTAGCGGTCTTGCGTACCAATGGCACGGAAGCGAGCGGCAGCACCATCTACTATAATAGCGCCTGTACCACCGGAAAGAAAAGCAGGGTCTGTCTGTACCAAAAGTTCGCTGCCCTCTTGTAGGCTAAAGGTAGAGTTGTTATTCACACGCAGACCAGTAACCAATACCGCAATGGTAGAATCCACAGGAGGAATCTTGGTTTGCACCACAAAGCGCTCCCCTACAATCATTTGGCGGGTATTTACTCCATCTTCTATCTGATAGGTACGTACATTCGTGCCGCTACTCAGTCGGAATTCTGTTTGTGGGAATACCTCGCCTCTGGTGCGAATATAATAGGTAGCAGTGGCATTCACAGGACTGAAAAACATTCGTGCATTTGCAAACATCTGCGTTCCATCTACAAAGCCTCCATTGTTGATCCAGTTGCCTTGTACAGTTACTATACTGTTGTCGAAGATAAAAGTACCGCCATTCAAGGCTACATTTGTATTTACAAAGAGTGCTGTACCCGTAGAAAGACGGAACTGCGAAGAGCCATTGGGCTGTAGCATCGTAAAGGAATTCACGCGAAGAGTAGCACCTCCCCCCTGTACAATTACCGTTCCGCTGGGCTTGTCCACAATCAGGGTTTCAAAATAATCTCTTGTATTGTTAAAGCGTAGCTCCTGCTCGCCAATACCATTCAGGATAAAGGTAGCCAAAGCACCCTCATTGGTGATGGCCGGATTGGCATTGCTGCCGAAACTCATGCGAGAACGATCATTCACAAAAATACTCTGTGCTACCCGAATGGTGGCTGCGCCTAAGGCAAGCAACCCTGCATTGTCATCATTTCCACTGCCACAAGTACCGTTAGTATTATTCTCTAATATAAAGCTCCCTCCGATAGTAAGTGAGATAGCGCCATTCAAGGTAAGCTGCTTATTCACAGGAGCACAGCTTTGTGGGATAATATCAAAGCGACGCAAACGCTGCCCTACAAGCCCGGCACTGGCAGCACTCAAACCATTAAAAGCCACCCCCCCGTTCACAATGATACTGCCCTGAATCTCTAAGTTTTGCGCCAAAATAGGATTGGTAGGCGCAGTACGAGTAATAAATACATCAAATTGCTTGAGGGTATCAGCAGGCACCGTGCCATCGCCGGGGCCTCCGGGCCAGTTGCGTATGTAGGTACCTGCAAAGGGCGCAGTAGTCTGTCCGGGAAAGATTTGCCCTACGTTTTCGTAGGCATCATTGCGGGTGGACCAGTTTCTCCAATTATTCCACTCTGTGGTAGTACCGCTGTAAGCTTGCGAGGGCTGCGGGCCTGCCCCATCGGGGTCGCGATCGGTAAAATTAGAGCCACTGTAATTTCCCACCCAATAAATAGGATTAAAATTCGTCCAAACGATGCGGTCGGTAGAGGGTGTGGCAGTATCGTTTACACCGCCATCAAAGCCTTCGCCATTACGTCCGCCGATTTGCCCGTCGGAAAACTCCATAAAGATAATGCCGCATTGGTCTTCTGCGCCTGAAGGCGTTGCTCCGGGCGTGAAGTAAGCGGAAATTTGAGCGGCAGAATTAGGGGCATTGACACAGTCAGATGTAAAATTGCCCGAAGCTACCACATTGGCTACGACATTGTTATCGTTGGTAATATTAGAAGAACCCGTGAAGCGCGCCCCTACGATGGTGAGCGTTTGCCCTGTGTTGATGGTAAGACCAGTATAGCCCGTAGCGCCTTGGGCAAAAGAGCAATAGCTAAAATTGGGATAGACCCGCTCCAGCCCCGTAGCAAAGCCAACGGTTACAAAGCGAGGACCTCTCTCAGCTATATCTGCATCGCCATCGAAATCATCTTCATCTAAAAATACACCGATACTATTATCAGGATAATTAGCATCTCCGGTAACTACGGGATTTACAATCGCCCCGCGGTGTACTTTGAAGCCCCCATCACTTAGTGTGCCACCATTATTAAAAAATCCGGCATTGCTACTGCCTTGGAAGTTGAAGTTGGTAAACATCACCTCCAGCATACCACCCGGGCGTGCCTCGGTACGGTAGTATTGTCCCGGATTACCGTCTCTGTCCACCTCAATACGCTGGGTAGGGCTGCCTATCATGCGCAAAAGGCCGCCACGCATTACCCTTAGGAAAGCGCCGTTGGCATTGCCTCCTGTGGACATGCTGAGGCGTGCCCCATCTACAAACTCCAGCACCCCATAAATAAGAATTTCATCATCATCTCTATTAGCAAAGAGCAGACGGTTGTTGGAAAAGCGCATCTTGCCTCTCACAATGTTCAGATTCCCCGTGATGCGCAGTGCCTCTCCGGCAGGAGAAGTATTCAGGGTATTGCTATTGGCATCTTTTACTACAAATACATTGGGTAGGTACAAGCCCGAAAGCCCAGCAATAGTCGTGTTTGAGTAGTTGCGCATACCGTTGGTGTTGCCGTCAATAGACTGATTGGCACCTCCTACAAATACCACGGTGGGCAGTGCCCCATTGTCTCCTTGAGAACTGCCACCCGAAAGTACATTCGGCCCTACATGCAAACCTGTGGTAGCGGTACTAAAGGCCGAATTGTTGTCGGTAAGGTTGCCGCTGATGTGCATGGCAATGGTGTTGGCTCCCGCTGGCTCATTGGTGAAGAGGTCTATCCCACCACCATTGGCAATGGAAATATCTCTTACAATCAGGTCGGGATTGGGCACGGCAATATTAATCGTACCAGCACCACCTGCGATGTGGTTGAAGGGGACTGCAAGCCCTACTGTGGTAGTGGTATTCACTACATTGCTCATACGCAGGGTGTTGCCCGGGTTTACGGAGAGTGTACCTGCAATGCGCAAGGGATTGGTGGCGGCATCTAAGCTGGTAATCAGGCCTGAACCTGTTTTGATGAGGGCAAGGCCGTCGAATTCGGTAGAGGGCGAAGGACGAATCACAGAGGCAGCTGTACCAATAAACTGTACGCTGGAAGTACCTCTGATAAAAGGATTGACCGTGGTAGCTGTATTGCTGTTCCAATCACCTGTGAGCTGTATTACGGTAGCACCATTGGTGGCACGTACCACGCCAGTGTTCACGATGTTCAGACTGCCGAATACACGCAGGGGAGTACCATTGGCGATGTCTAATTCTCCACTTTGAATAAATAAGTTTTTGTTGGCGGCGGCAGTACCCACCAAGAGGTTCGACAAGCTCGTACCAGGGATTTCTACCTTTGTACCCGCAGTTTTATTGATATTTATTGCCGAGCGGATGTCTATGGCAGTACCACTGATAGTAGTGGTAGGTGTCCCTCCAGTAAACTCTATGGGGCAAAAAAGGGGTGGCCCTATAATAGCCTGTGCCCCGATAATCGTCCCTCCGTTTTGTACGTAATTTCCGGCAATGCGAAGCTGCACAGTATTAGCGATGGTCATTTGCCCGCTGAGTACTTCTACCAAAGTATTGACAGTAAGAATACGAGAGGCTGTGGCTAACGCACCATCAAAATCTAAAGTAGAAGTGCCTGTATTCACTTCCAATGCAGGTAAAGTAGGAGTTCCTGTAGTATAACGAGCAATGCCTTGTCTCAATATCAATCTATTGGTAATACCCACATTAGGAATGGACACAGTGTTTGTAGCACCCGCTTTATTCACTTCTAACTGATAGAAGGCTGCTGACCCTGCAATCGTAACATTGGTATTTCCGGTAAAAATCACTCGCTGTGTACCCGCACTAAAAGCGTTTACATTCCAACTCCCATGCACCGTGAGGCTTGCATTGGCTATAATCTGCAAACCAGCCGTTTTAGTAATGTTTCGGCAAACCATGGGAATATCTATGGTTGATGGTGTGTTGGTTAAGAATGTAACATCTTTTGTTGCATCAGGCACGCCATTGTCCCAATTGGCAGGGTCACTCCAAACCCCCCCTGGTGTAGCTCTAATCCAGCTAGTTGTTTGCCCCAAAAGCTCTCCCGCATTCAGGAGCAAGAGCAGGAGGAGGAATAAGGAAAATTGCGGGTGAAAAAATT
>DAIQNQ010000017.1:2210-9359 GCA_036788275.1 Thermonemataceae bacterium | reverse complement strand
GCATTCAGGAGCAAGAGCAGGAGGAGGAATAAGGAAAATTGCGGGTGAAAAAATTTTTTCATAGGAAATACGCATTTAAATCTTGTAAAGTCCGAAGGAAAAGGTTTAAGCATTATTTAATTTGGTATTCAATCTTCAAATATAGCAAATTTATAACGCTGTATATCACCTTTGCCTCCGAAAGTAACCCCTATGTAAGTTATTTCAAAAAAATACAGTAGGCAATACAAAGGCATAAGAATAAAAACAGCTTAGGGACACAATCATCGCAATAAATTTCTAAATTGCAGCCCAATTTTTTACAACCAAGAAGATATTTTGTATGCTGCATCACATCATCAAACTTTCAGAAGAGCTGAGCATCACCATCAAGCAGATAGAAGCGACTTTAACGCTGCTCGATGAGGGAGGTACAGTGCCCTTCATTGCGCGCTATCGCAAGGAAGTCACCGGAAGCCTCGACGAGGTGGCCATTGCCGCTATCAGAGACCGTATCGAGCAGCTCCGCGAGCTCGACAAACGCCGCGAGAGCATCCTCAAGTCTATCAGAGAGCAAGGAAAACTCAGCCCGGAGCTGGAAGAGAAAATCAATGCTGCCGAAACGATGGCCGTACTCGAAGACCTCTACCTGCCCTACAAGCCCAAGCGCCGCACCAAGGCAAGCATTGCCAAGGAGAAAGGCTTAGAGCCGCTGGCCTTGTGGGTGATGGCACAAGAAGAGGCATCGCCCCTCGCCGAAGAAGCGCAAAAGTATGTTGATGCCGAAAAAGAGGTAAAAAGCTTGGAAGAGGCTTTGGAGGGCGCAAGACATATTATAGCAGAGGCCATCAACGAAGACCAAGAGGCACGTGCCCGTATGCGGGATTTGTTCTGGAAAGAAGCACAGCTTGTATCAAAGGTATTGCCCGACAAAAAGGAGCTGCCTGATGCGCAGAAGTTCAAAGATTATTTTGAATGGGCAGAAAACCTCTCCCAAGCACCCTCCCACCGTATTTTGGCGATGCGCCGCGGCGAAAAAGAGATGATTCTCGCCCTCGATATTGCCCCCGAAGAAGAAAATGCCCTTGCCCTCTTAGAAAAACTCTTCGTCAAAGCCCGCAACGAAAGCGCTGCCCAAGTGCAATTGGCCATTCAAGATGGCTACAAACGCCTGCTCAAGCCTTCTATGGAAACAGAGATGCGCCTGATGTCTAAGAAGAAAGCCGATGAGGAGGCCATCAGAGTATTTGCCGACAACCTCCGCGAGCTGCTGTTGAGCGCTCCCTTGGGCGAAAAAAATATATTGGCACTCGACCCGGGCTTTCGCACGGGCTGCAAGCTGGTGGTACTCAGCAATACAGGCAAGCTGCTCTACCACGATGCCATCTACCCCAACGAACCACAGCGCCAAACAGCCAAAGCAGGCGCTCTCGTAAAGCAGCTGGTAGCCGAATACCAAGTAGAGGCCATCGCCATAGGTAATGGTACAGCCAGCCGCGAAACTGAGGCTTTTGCCAAAAATTTGCAGATACCTAATGTGAGTATCGTAATGGTGAACGAGAGCGGCGCTTCTATCTATTCGGCCTCTGATGTGGCGCGCGAGGAGTTTCCTGATAAAGATGTAACCGTCAGAGGAGCGGTATCTATCGGTCGCCGCCTCCAAGACCCACTGGCCGAGCTGGTAAAGATAGATGCCAAGTCTATCGGTGTAGGCCAATACCAACACGATGTGGACCAAAATGCCCTCAAAAAGAGCTTGGACGATGTAGTGATGAGCTGCGTAAACTCTGTGGGCGTGGAGCTGAACAGTGCCAGCAAGCAGCTTTTGGTATATGTGGCAGGTTTGGGTGAGAGCTTGGCCGACAATATCATCAAGTTTCGCCACGAAAACGGCACTTTCCGCAGCCGCGAAGATCTCAAGAAAGTGCCCCGCCTCGGTGCCAAAGCCTTTGAGCAATGTGCCGGATTTTTGCGTATTCGTGGGGCTGAAAACCCCTTAGACAGCAGCGCCGTACACCCGGAAGCCTACAATATCGTAGCACAAATGGCCAAAGACTTGGGCTGCGATATCCAAGACCTGATGAGCCGCCAAGAGCTGCGCGAAAAGATACAACTTCAAAAGTACGCAAGCGACAGCATCGGCTTGCCTACCCTGCACGACATCATGCAGGAGCTTGCCAAACCCGGGCGCGACCCACGTCAGCAGTTTGAGATATTTCAGTTTGAAGAAGGCGTACACGAAATAGAAGACCTAAAAGTAGGCATGAAGCTGCCCGGTATCGTTACGAATGTTACGAAATTTGGTGCTTTTGTGGATATTGGCGTACACCAAGACGGCCTCATCCATATCAGCGAGCTGGCCGATGAATACATCAACGACCCTTCTGAAGTGGTAAAAGTGCAGCAAAAAGTGATGGTAACGGTATTGGAAGTGGATATTCCTCGCCGCCGTATCGCTCTTTCGATGAAAGGCGAAGCCAAGCCCGCTCTGAAAAAAGGAGAGAAAAAAGCCATTCGACAAAAGGAAGAGCCTGTAAATGACCTCCAAGCACAGCTGATGGCGCTAAAAAACAAGTTCAAATAGCGCATACAAAGCATCCTTACAAGTAAAGCCGTCGGATTTTGAAAATCCGACGGCTTTTTCTTCTTTTTCACAAATTCTTTTCGCCTACTTGCTTTGTGCGATAAAAAAGTTTACTTTGCTTGCAGATTGGCACAAGCAGTATAAGGATAAACAAAACAGACCAACATATTTATAATTTATGGAAAATTTTATCGCCAAAGGAGACGAGCGCTTCATCAACTTTCCCGACGTAATTTTCGATGCTGCTACCGGTGCGTGTAGCATCCAAGGAAAATCCTCTATGGAAGATGCCGTGGGCTTTTATGAGCCTGCCATCGCTTGGATAGAACGCTACTGCAAAGAGATAAAAAAGCCCCTGCACCTCAGCTTCAACCTTAATTATTATAATACCAGTTCCTCAAAGGTATTTCAAAGCATGCTTTCGCTCCTGAAAGAATACCAAGTGCAAGGTGGCGAAGTGTCCGTAAAATGGTATTATCCCAAAGAAGACGAGTCTATTGCCGAGGAAGCAGAAGATATGATGCGATTTATCGGTCTGAATATCGAGATTATCCCCCTTGGTGATTAGTAGCGCCCTCTGTCTATGTCTCTTTTAATATCTTTGGCCTTGATGTCCTCACGCTTGTCGTAGAGTTTCTTTCCTTTGGCCAGTGCAATTTCTAACTTGGCCAAACCGCGGTCATTGATAAAGAGCCTCACAGGTACAATCGTGAGGCCTTTTTCTTCCAAACCTTTGGTCAGCCTCCTGATTTCCTTCTTTTTGAGCAGCAGCTTGCGAATGCGCAGCGGCTCGTGGTTGTAGTGCGTACCTACCTCATAAGGGGCAATATGTACGTTTTGGAGGAACAACTCATCGTCATCTACAAAGCAATAAGCCCCCTGCATCTGTACCTTTCCCATACGCACCGATTTAATTTCGGTGCCGGTAAGCACCATGCCTGCTACAAAGGTTTCGATAAAATGGTATTCAAAAGAAGCCTGTTTGTTGCGTATATTGACGGTCTTTTGAATCTTGAGTTTCGACTTCGACATATTTCTTCAAAAAAATGATATAAGCCAAATAGCTTCACAATGCTCCTCGCTCTGTACAGTTGGCTTTTGGAAAATGCTTTTGCTTTGAACAAAAGAAAAGCGGGTGGCAAATATACACATTTTTTTTTACAGACCTGACAGGTTTTTGAAACCTGTCAGGTCTATAAAAAAGCAAGCTCCGAATTGCTTCGGAGCTTGCCAATCAAAAAAATGACAGTTGAAAAAATCAAATGAAAAAAATTGATATTACATCATACCGCCCATACCGCCGCCCATGTTAGGCATTGGAGAAGCGTCTTTCTCTTCGGGATCGTCGGCAATCACACACTCGGTAGTGAGGAGCAAAGAAGCCACAGAAGCAGCATTCTCCAGCGCGAGGCGTGTTACCTTGGTGGGGTCTATGATACCTGCCTCGAAGAAGTTCTCGAACTTGTCGTGGCGAGCATTGTAGCCATAATCCTTTTTACCTTCTTTCACTTTGTTTACAATTACAGAGCCTTCGCCACCGGCATTGGCAATGATGGTACGCAAAGGTGATTCGAGGGCAATACGGATGATATTAACACCGATAAGTTGGTCTTCGTTTTCAGTTTTCACTTTTTCCAAAGCTTCTACGGCTCTGAGCAGTGCCACACCACCACCGGGGATAATGCCTTCGGTTACGGCAGCGCGGGTAGCGTGCAAAGCATCGTCCACACGGTCTTTTTTCTCTTTCATCTCTACCTCGGTAGCAGCACCGATATAAAGAATGGCTACACCACCCGACAGCTTGGCCAAACGCTCTTGGAGCTTCTCGCGGTCGTAGTCGGAGCTGGTTGTTTCGATTTGGGCTTTGATTTGGTTGATACGCGCCTTGATATCATCTTTCTTGCCTTTACCATTTACGATGATGGTATTGTCTTTGTCAATGATGATTTTCTCGGCAGTACCCAGGTAATCCAAGTTGGCGTGCTCTAAGGTGAAGCCTCTTTCTTCGGCAATCACAGTACCACCTGTCAAGATGGCGATGTCTTCGAGCATGGCTTTTCTTCTGTCGCCAAAGCCGGGGGCTTTTACAGCAGCGATTTTGAGCGCACCTCTGAGTTTGTTTACTACCAAAGTAGCGAGGGCTTCGCCTTCTACATCTTCAGCAATAATCAAAAGCGGGCGACCTGACTGCGCTACTTGCTCCAATACAGGCAGAATATCCTTCATAGAAGAGATTTTCTTTTCTGTAATCAAGATAAAGGGCTTGTCAAGTTCAGCCTCCATTTTGTCGGCATTGGTTACGAAATAAGGAGAAAGGTAGCCACGGTCGAACTGCATTCCTTCTACGGTTTTTACTTCCGTTTCAGTACCACGGGCTTCTTCTACAGTGATTACGCCGTCTTTGCCTACTTTGTCCATGGCATCGGCAATCATTTTACCGATTTCCTCATCGCCATTGGCAGAGATAGTAGCCACTTGGGCAATCTCCTTAGAGGTTTTTACGTCTTTTGATTGTTTTTTGAGGTGCTCTACCACGGCAGTTACAGCCTTGTCAATACCACGCTTCAAATCCATTGGGTTGGCACCTGCGGTTACGTTTTTCAAGCCGGCAGTAAAGATGGCTTGGGTAAGCACGGTAGCAGTAGTAGTACCATCACCAGCCAAGTCGGCAGTTTTAGAAGCTACTTCTTTCACGAGCTGTGCGCCCATGTTTTCGATGGGGTCTTTCAGCTCAATATCTTTGGCTACGGTTACACCATCTTTGGTGATGGCAGGTGAGCCGAATTTTTTGTCTAAAATCACATTACGACCTTTGGGGCCGAGGGTTACTTTCACAGCATTAGCGAGTGTATCTACACCTGCTTTGAGCTTTTCTCTTGCTTCTCTATCAAAAAATATCTTCTTAGACATAGTCTTGGGATTTTAAATGTTAAACTACTGATGAATCAAAAAGGAGGGTACTTAAATAATTGCGTAGATGTCGGACTCACGCATAATCAGGTATTCTTTGCCTTCAATGGTGATTTCGGTGCCGGAGTATTTTCCGTACAGCACTTGGTCACCTACTTTTACGGTAAGAGGCTCATCTTTTTTGCCTTGGCCTACAGCTACGATTTGGCCTTTTTGGGGCTTTTCCTTGGCATTGTCAGGAATGATAATACCTCCGGCGGTTTTCGTTTCGGCAGGAGCAGGTTCTACCAGAACTCTGTCTGCAAGGGGCTTTACGTTGAGCTTATTTTTCGACATGACTGTTTGTTTTTATGATTGTTGATAAAGAATCTAATTGTCTTCGATTGCCTTTTGAGCATTTCTTATGCCAAGCCTTTTTTGTCAGTATTTTCCTGACATTTTAGCAGGCGGCAGAGCAAGCGATGCAAGACGCTGAATTTCAGCAATTTGAAATTATAGAAAAATCAAATCAAGTGCTTCTTTTCAAAATAAAATAGGGCTTCTCTTGCAGATGGCAGTATTTGTTTTTATATTCAAATTATTCAACCAAATAATTCTACCGCTTATGAGGCATTTGCAACAAGATTGGCTCACACAAGGGCTGATAGATTTCGAGTACAAGAAATATTTGCTGCTGGCATATCTAAAAAACGTGCGAGAGGCCTTCCAATTGGTACATCTGTATCCTTATTTATCAGATTTGGCGGGGCATTATCGGCAGCTGATAGATTTGCAGGAAAAGAAAAAATTTATCCAAAAGCATTTTCCCAAAGAGATTTCCAAAGCTGATTTTGAGCAGTTTCGCTTCGAATACCAAGATTTAATACAAGACGATGACCTGACCCAAAGCTTGGAAGAGATTCTGCAATTTGCCATTCCTGAGCTGCAAAGTGTACTCAATGAGGGCAAAGACTTGTACGAGCTGGTGGCTTCGCACTTGGCCATTGAGCCGGTGGGCTTACAATCGCTGTATCCTGAGGAGGGCTACTTCTTTATCAATCAGCATCAAAATCCTGAAATACAAATATTTGAATACCAAATTACTATTTTTGAAAGTGCCGAAGAGCGCTTTCGGGGTATTCACGCCAAGCAGCTTGATACTCTGCGCCGAGGCTTGGGCGAGAGCTTCGAACAGCTCAAATTGCAATTGATTCGCAAGCGAAAAAAACTACCCAACCCCGCTACTTTTCTTATCAATGTACAAATGCACTATCCCTTAGAAGCCACGCTCCTGCCCATCGCCAAGCGGGCTTTGGTGCGGCATATCTATCAGAAAGCCGCCTAAAGCAAAAAGGCTTCAAAAGTAAATTACTTTTGAAGCCTTTGTATTTGCTGAAACAATATGACTATTTGTCAGTAGCTACTTCTACATTGACAGTCTTGCCTTTGATTTTGTTTCTGGACATTCCCTCAATTACTTGTTGGGCTACTTTGGGGGCTATTTCCACAAAGCTAAACTGGTCGTAGATATCAATATCTCCTACCTGATTGCCTTTGATGCCGGTTTCGCCCAAGATAGCACCCAAAATATCTCCGGGGCTTACTCTTTGGTTTTTGCCGACACTGAAAAATAGACGCGTCATAGGATCTCCAGACTTCTTGATTTTGCTTTTACGATCGCGGTCGCTGCTGGTACG
>DAIQNQ010000017.1:0-2110 GCA_036788275.1 Thermonemataceae bacterium | reverse complement strand
ACGCTCGCGGTCGCCACGCTCACGGTCTCTGCTGCCATACTCTGTCTTTTTGCCAAAGCTTTTTTCGCTACTACGCTCACGCTCGCGGCCTTTCTTATCAGGCAAAGCCTCTACGGTGTCAAAGGTATTGGCGCTGCCAAGGTTCATTTTCAAGAGCGCTGCCATGAGGAGTTCGGGAGCTATTTCGGTAGCCAGCAGCTCTTTTACGAAGGGTTCGTAGTCTTTCAGCTTGCCGCTTTCTATCTGTGCTACCACCTCTGCTACCAAGCTCAGCTTGCGTCCTTCTTGGAGGGCTTCATCCGTAGGGATTTCTCCTTTGGTAATAGTTACTTTGGTATATTGTTGGATGTCGCGGAGTTGGTATATTTCACGCTGTCCGGTTACAAAGCTAAAAGATTTCCCCAGCTTTCCGGCTCTTCCGGTACGCCCGATACGGTGTACATAAGCCTCTTGGTCTAAGGGAATATCATAATTGAATACGGCATCTACCCCGCTCACGTCAATACCGCGTGCTGCTACATCGGTAGCAATCAGCATATTGGTATTGCCTTGGCGAAACTTACGCATCACGTTGTTGCGCTGTTGCTGGCGAAGGTCGCCGTGTATGGCTTCGGCTTGGTAGCCTCTGGCTTGCAGCTCTTCGGTAAGCTCATCTACCATTCTTTTGGTATTACAAAACACCAACATCAGTTGTAGTTGGTATTTGGCGATGAGGCGCATCATGAGGGGGAGCTTCGAGGAGGAGCGCACTTCGTAGTAAAATTGCTCGATATTAGGTACGGTGAGTTCTTCTCTCGTAACTTTTATCACCTCGGGCGTATCCATATACTGCTTGGCCAGCGTCAAGATAGGCTTGGCCATCGTTGCCGAAAACAAGATAGTTTGCTTGCGACGGGGTGTTTCTTCCAGCACACGCTCTATATCTTCGCGGAAGCCCATGTTGAGCATTTCATCGGCTTCGTCCAGAATCATAAATCGCAGGGTCTTGAGCACCAAGTGGCCACGATCAATGAGATCTATCACCCTGCCGGGGGTACCGATGACAATTTGTACTCCTTTTTTCAAAACCTTGATTTGTTGCTCAATGGAAGAACCTCCATACACACAAGTCGTATAAATGCCGTCTTTGTACTTGAGCAGGCTTTTGAAGCCTTCGGCCACTTGTACGGCCAATTCGCGGGTGGGACAAAGGATGAGCGCCTGTACTCCTTTCAGGGAGGGGTCTATCATTTCGATGGTAGGAATACCAAAGGCAGCAGTTTTTCCGGTACCGGTTTGTGCTTGCCCTATCACATCACGTCCTTCTAACAAGAAGGGAATTGCTTCAGACTGTATGGGGGTGGCATACTCGTACCCCGCGTCTGCAATGGCTCTCTGGATTTCTTCTGAAAGAGAGAGCTCGTCGAACTTTAATCTTTTCATTCTGTTAAAATTGTACCTTTCTTAGAAAAATCACTATAATTTCACTTTTAAGAAAGGCTATCTTTGTATATTTCGGACAAAGTTACGAAGGTTTTGCGAATAGAAAAATGTTTTGGAGCTTTAATTCACAACAAGCTTGCGGATTGTAATTTTTATCTTGAAAAAGAATTTATGATTGTTGCGCCGCCAAGGCTTTCTGCAAAGACCACACATTGATAAAGGCCACCAAAGCCATAAAAGCCAAGCCCAATACAATGACCAAAGGCTCCGGCCAAAGGCTGCTTTCCAAGCCACTTTCTTCCAAAAAGCTTCCCAAAAAGAAAATACTCACGCCGGTAAGTGCTGCCGCCAGCACTGCAATCACACCCAGCAAAGCAGCAAAGCGCCCCAACAAATAGCGGCTAATCATTGTGGGGGTATAGCCCAGCTGCAAAAGTAGGCGAATCTCCTCTTTCGACTCGGCTATCAGCACCCGAAACTGCATCACAAACATCGCCACCGAAAGGCTGATAAAAAGCAGCCCTATCAAGCCTAACACCGACATCAATACCTGCAAAATACCCCCTGCCCTGCTGGCCTTGAGGCGCTCTTGGTTGATTTGCCAATCTTTCTGCTCCATATAATTTTGCAGGGCGGGGTCGGAAGGATTGTTTACATGCAGCATCAGGCGGGCGGGTGGCTCGGCGCG
>DAIQNQ010000016.1:21045-29579 GCA_036788275.1 Thermonemataceae bacterium | reverse complement strand
TCAGGGAAGAAGGGCTGATCGAAAGCACCTCCGCCTGCCAAGCGTAGTCGGTCTGCCAAGAAGTTAGGATAAGAGTTTTCGATGCCTTCATTGTACAAGCCGTTATCTGCAAAGCCTGCTGTGAGAGAGTTGCCTACGGCTACATAGCGCGTAAGGTCTATTTCGCCTCCTGCGGTAGCAGGGTTGTCAATCTCCGGCTTACAAGCAAACATAGCCAATGCAAGTCCGGCAAGAAGAGAAGATTTTTTAAACACACTTTTTATCATAATGGTAATGATTTTGTCGGTGATAGAAAATTAGAAAGTATAGTTCAGGCCGATAGATGGAATATAAGCCACGGCTTTGAAAGTGCCACTGATAGTATTGGCATCAGCAGCAGCGATATTTTCTCTTTGCGCCCTGTTTACATACAAGAAGCCTGCATTCAACATCAGCGATTTAGAAAGCTGCGCACCCAAACCAATGGTAAGACCAATAGCATTGGCATCAGGCGTTTCGGCTGTCATGTAGCCATCTGGTACGGGGCTCATATCGTAGTAAGCACCAGCTCTCAGGCGCAAGGCAGGGTCTAAGCTGTACTCTGCACCCAAGCAGAAAGTAAAGCTGTTTTCGTAGTTACGTTTGCTTACACTCTCAGTAGCACCACCCACGGGATTGCTAAATTCAAATTTCAGTTCTTCATAAGCACTCCAGAAGGTATAACGTACATCCAATGCCAAGAGAAGCTTCTCAGATGCCTGTATCCCAAAGCCCAAAGTAGCTACTGCGGGCAGAGGCAGGGTAGAATTAAAGGTAGTGTTGGCAGGAAAAGAAGAAGCTGCTACTGCAGGGACATTGCTGAAACTTGCTGTTCCCCCCTCTATGGACAGATCTACTCTTGAGCGGTAGTTCAAACCGATAGAGAGTAGCTCAATAGGCTTATAATATACACCCAAGTTGAAACCCAATCCAGTAGTAGCGCGTCCGTCCAATTCAATGCTTGCAAATCCTCCGGGGGTTGGGGGCAGTGCACCACTTCTTTGCAGGTTTACGCTACCAAATACAATGTCTAATCCGGCACCTACGCCCAATTTATCAGTAATTTGGTAAGAGATAGTCGGCTGTACGAATATTGATTGCAAGGAAAGTTGCTCCATTGCACCTCTTCCTACCCACTCATTGCCCCAGTTTACCGTAGAGCCAAAGGGAGTAAATACGCCCAAGCCTAATTTAATTTTCTTGCCTGTTCCTTCAGCGCCGTCTTGGCCTACTCCAAAAACACCATAAAAATAAAAAGGCGTAGAGACAGGGTTGTCGGTAGCGGCACCATCAAAGAAGGGCTCAGGTGCTCGGTAAGAGATGTTAGAGAAAATAAAATTGCCACCGGCAGCGATGGTATTGTCCGGCAAAAAAGCCATAGCACCGGGATTAAAAAAGACGCTGGCGGCATCAACTACCGCAGTACCGGTATTTCCCATACTGGTTTGGCGTACCCCCTGCAATACTACTTGGAAGCCGCCTGCCTCGGCTGCAAGCCAAGGAAGCAGCGCAAAAACAGTAAAAATTATTTTTTTCATGCGAAGTAAGGTTTAACGTTTTGTTAAGTTTAAACAACCAAATATAAAATAAAAAAATAGGACTTACACAAAAAAAGTTTCATTTTTTGCAACAAAGTGCAAACAAAAAATGCCAAAATGCAATTTTATAAAATGTAAGGATACTATTTCAAAGCCTTAAAAATTTACTCTCAGGGCTTTTAAAGAAGTAAAAAGTAATCCGTGAAGGATTATGAAAGACTTATCAATATATAAATTGTTCAAAAAGGTCTTAGGATAATCATACCCATATTTGCCCCTCTGTGGCCTCTCCGTAGGCTTTGGCCTGCCCCTTTGCATATCGGTAAGCGCCCAGCAGGGCCAGCAGGGCATCTATGCGGTGCCAGTTACCAAAGTCTTTGGCCTCGGCCTCAAAGGGGCTATTTTGCAGAATAGCTTCTAATACAGCAGGAATGGCAGCAGGGTCTTTTTTGTAAGCCAATGCAGCCAAGCCCAATCGAGCAGCCTGCTGCGCCGGATAAGTCTCGTAGAAAAGAAGGTTTGCTGATGCTTGCAGTATTGCATGCAAACGCATTGCGCGCGCTGTAAGCCCACCCAAAAACATAGGCGACATCGCCCCCAAGGCACGGTCGCCCTGCCTGTAAAAAAAATCTGCTTCAGCCAAGGCCTCCTTTTGATGGTATGCTTGGGGCAGCGAAAGAGGCGCATCAATAAATACAAGAGAAGGACGATGCTCTAACAACCAATCTTGCAAGAAAGCATCGGCATCTTGCTTGGGTGCCGACTGCCACAGAAACAGCCTTGGACTGCCTTCCTGAGCGGCACAAATCACTGTCGTGCCGGCCAGCTTGCTGCCATAGTCAATCCCGCACCAGTCAAAAGTAATATCTTTTTTCATGAAGCCTATAACCACCTTGAAATACAAAAGTTTAGGCGCATACCTGCAAGGCCTTCGGGCAGAGAAGGAGCTTTTGAAAGAAAGACTAAAAATAATTCACTCAGGTCTTAATACTTATGAAAAATATTGATAGATTTGTGGCAAATTTAGCGTAAACATAACTTTTTTAAATATCATGGTGATAAATGTAAGACCAGACGAAGTGTCGGCCATTTTGCGAGAACAGCTTTCTAACGTAAAAACAGAAGCAGAACTCGAAGAAGTAGGCACCGTG
The DNA here is from genome assembly GCA_036788275.1 of Thermonemataceae bacterium. Classification (GTDB taxonomy): domain Bacteria; phylum Bacteroidota; class Bacteroidia; order Cytophagales; family Thermonemataceae; genus DAIQNQ01. Next base: position 26,872 of record DAIQNQ010000016.1, on the reverse strand, counting down.
CTTCAAGTGGGCGATGGCGTAGCGCGCATCTACGGGCTTTCTAAAGTACAATATGGCGAATTGGTAGAGTTTAGCAATGGCCTCAAAGCACTTGCGCTCAACTTGGAGGAGGACAACGTAGGGGTGGTATTGTTGGGGGTAGGAGAAGTAAAAGAGGGTGATATTGTAAAAAGAACCAAAACGATTGCCAGTATCAAAGTAGGCGAAAGCATTGTAGGAAGGGTAGTAAATACCTTGGCTACTCCCATTGATGGCAAAGGCGATTTGACAGGCCAAATGTACGAAATGCCTTTGGAGCGCAAAGCACCCGGGGTAATCTTCCGCCAACCTGTAAACGAACCCCTCCAAACAGGTATCAAAGCAATTGATGCCATGATTCCTATCGGAAGAGGACAGCGCGAATTGATTATCGGCGACCGCCAAACAGGAAAAACTACCGTAGCGCTCGATACCATTATCAACCAAAAAGAGTTTTACGATAAAGGTGAGCCTGTATATTGTATTTATGTAGCCTGCGGGCAGAAAGCCTCTACCGTAGCCCAAACCGTAGCTACTTTAGAAAAAGCAGGCGCGATGGCTTATACCGTAGTAGTAGCAGCTACAGCTGCCGACCCAGCACCTATGCAGTTTTTTGCACCCTTTACAGGAGCAGCCATCGGAGAATACTTCCGCGATACAGGCCGTCCTGCTTTGGTGATTTATGATGACCTTTCTAAGCAAGCCGTGGCTTACCGCGAAGTGTCGCTTTTGTTGCGCAGGCCTCCCGGACGCGAAGCTTATCCCGGCGACGTATTCTATCTCCACTCTCGTTTGTTAGAGCGTGCGGCCAAAATCATCAACTCTGACGAAATTGCCAGCAAGATGAATGACCTGCCCGAATCGCTCAAAGGCATCGTAAAAGGGGGTGGTTCGCTGACGGCATTGCCTATCATCGAAACACAAGCCGGCGACGTATCGGCCTATATTCCTACCAACGTGATTTCTATTACCGACGGACAGATTTTCTTGGAGTCGAACTTGTTCAACTCTGGTATCCGTCCTGCTATCAACGTAGGTATCTCGGTATCACGCGTGGGTGGCTCGGCGCAAATCAAATCTATGAAAAAGGTAGCCGGTACGCTGAAGCTCGACCAAGCACAGTTCCGCGAATTGGAAGCTTTTGCGAAGTTTGGTTCTGATTTGGATGCTGCCACCAAGCTCATCATTGAGCGTGGCCGCCGCAACTTGGAGATTTTGAAGCAGCCTCAGTTCTCTCCTTGCTGTGTAGAAGAGCAAGTAGCCATCATTTATATTGCTACGCAAGGTGGCTTAGATGATGTAGCTGTACCCAAAGTGAAAGACTTTGAGAAAGCCTTCATCGGACAGCTCCGCATAGAATACAAAGAAGTACTCAACAACTTGAGACTTGGTAAAATGAATGACGAGGACTTGGCAACGCTTAAAAAAGTAGCTGCTGGTCTGACCAAAAGTTTTGCCTAAGCTTTCAATTGCTCATTTATTTCTTGCGATAAAAACCCGCGGCCTTGGCTGCGGGTTTGTTTTTATACCAAGATTAAAATGATTTTCAGGATTTACTTGATTGATTTTGCTGATTTTTGACGAATTAATTTCAGTATTTAAGCAAAACCACTCTGCTTTGAGTATATATTCTAAAATATCTTTTCCAAGGCGTTATGAACTACAAAAACATCGTGATTACAGGAGCCAGCAAGGGCATTGGCTATGCCACGGCCTTGCTACTTTCGGCACAGCCTCAGCACCGTATATGGGCTATTGCCCGCAGCGCAGAGGCCTTGGAGGCTCTTTGCCGAGAAGCTTTGCAGCAAAATGGCGAAGACAGAATCCACCCCATTGTGGCAGATATAAGCGACACCCAAGGTATTGCACAGGCATTGGCGCATTTGGAGTGCATAGACATACTGCTGAATAATGCAGGATTTTTGGAAGTAAAACCTTTTCTTGCTACACAAGCGCAAGACTGGCAGCAAAGCTTCGAGGTCAATTTTTTGGCGGTGGTGCGCCTGCTCCAAGCCTTGTATCCGCAGCTCCGTGCCTCCGGCCAAGCCCACGTGCTCAATGTGGGCAGCATGGGCGGCTTTCAGGGCAGCAGCAAGTTTGCAGGCTTGGCCGCTTATAGTAGTGCTAAAGCTGCCTTGGCCAACCTGAGCGAGCTGCTGGCCGAAGAGTGGAAGCCGGAAGGCATTGCAGTAAACTGCTTGGCTTTGGGGGCGGTGCATACCGAAATGCTCGCCACGGCTTTTCCGGGCTACCAAGCACCCATAGATGCGGCTACCTTGGCCGACTTCATGGCCTATTTTGCCTGCAAAGGCCACCTTTTTTTCAACGGAAAAGTGTTGCCCGTGGCGCTGAGTACACCTTAGCGGCTGTCAGCGCAAGGCTTTGTATTTCAGGATTTTTTGTGGATAGACTACCAGTTGAATAAAGTTAAACTCCAAGTGTTGTAAGCTGATACTTTTGTCGTCTTTTTCTATTTCCAACAGAGGCGAATACCGCAAATTGGTACGCAGTAGCCAAGTATCGGCGCGCCTGTTGGGTCTGATATCCCAGCCAAAAACAATCGAAGGACTTGTAAGGTGGTGGCGCTCATCGGTGATGGTGTTGCCGCGGTCATTTTCGGTAAGCTGCACATTTTCTACCAGAAGGCCTGCTCCTACAAAGGGAGCGAATCCGTGATAATCGAATAAGAATTTATAGGCCTCAAGGCCATAGCTCTGCCTGCGAATATCCTGCTGAAAGGAGAAGGCATTGCGTGTTTGCCGGATAGGTCTGAAATTGGCAGAGATGATAAAGTCTTGCTTGGAGAAATGATAACCGAGCGTGATTTCCGGGAAAGTATTGGGCATAGACTTGTCGTCGAGAAAGGAGTAAAGCTCTGTAATGTAAGAGGAGCTTTGGAGAGGGAAAGAGGAAGAAGGGCCAATTCCCAGAAACAAACCCAAGGTGTTTTTTTGTCTCAGCAAGGAATCTAACAGCGGCGAAGGATGCTGATAACTGCCTGCCGTGCTTTCAAAAAGGTAATTGAGACCGATGCTGAAAGTACCACTCGGAAAGGCAGAAGCAGCTTGCTGATTTCTTGCAATATGTATATCAGTATCCGAGTTAGGAATAAATTCATAAGCCGCATACGCATATATCTTGTCTGTTTGGTAGGCTATGCCGCCGCCCAGCAGCGATTTTACTTGGGTCTTTCGGTAGTTTTCGCCCTCTATATTGCTTTGATTGAGTCTGATGGGCGCAAATTTATAGCTCAGATAGGGGCGAATAGTTTGCTCTTGAAGGGGCAGCGGAAAAACCCGCATGCCTGTGATGGCTCTAAAGCCGATGCTGTTTGCTACGGCATCTTTTTGGGTAGGGATGGGAGCCGTAGCGATAGATACGAAAAAATCGGCATGCCCCCAGAAGTGTGTAGCCCCGATGTTGATGGCCGGAGTGAAAAAAGTACTCCTTTGCAAACTTTGTACTTGACCTTGGGCATCCAAAAATCTGCTGGGGCTTAGGCTCTGAAAATAGTTTAAATCAACTCCTATGTAGGATTTGGCAAAGGAATATCTCTTTTTGAGGTTGATTTCTTGGGCAAAGCCCGGCAGCGATACGCATAAAAAAGCAAGGGACACAGCAAATTGTTTCATGAGTTTTGAGCAAATTGTGAAGCCCAAAAATAGAAGTGCTGCCTGCTTCCGACAAGCGCTTTGGGGCGAATGGAGGGCTTTTGGGGTGAATGGCTGCTCAGGGCTGCAAGTTTTGCAGGCGCTCTTGCAGTGCTTTGCCCAAAGCCCGCGCCACGGGAACAAGGGGCAGGTGCTCTCTCAAAAAAAGTTGGTAGCCTTGGGCATTGCCTCGTACAGCTTGCACTTGTGCGAGATTGACCAAGTAGGAGCGGTGGCAGCGAAACAAAGTAGGGTAAGCAGCAAGCTGCTCTTCGAGATTTTTCAGGCGATTTCTCAGTACAATTTTTTGCAATTGCCCTGCTTGAAGGCAATACACTTCTACGTAATTGTCGGCGGCTTGTAGATAGTACAAATCCGACAAAGCGAGCCTAAGCACTTCGCGCGGACTTTCAGATGCCAGCTCTACCAGAAGGGCTTCGCTTGTAGGAGCTTGCTTTGGAGCGGTAGGCAAGGTTTGGTTCAATGCTTGGCTCTGATGGAGGTAGTGCCGAAGCAGGAGGTTGTGTTTGAGCAATACCGACAAGCTCACCGGAAGCAGCGAAACACCCAATGTAATCAGTTGAAATTGCAGCACCAAAGCACCATTCCAAGTGGCCTGCCCTCGTAGTACTGCATAGCAGCTATTGGCCAAAGCGATGAGGGAAATATTCCATAAAATCCATAAAATTTCGTGTTTTACTTTCCAAGTTTCCTGCTGGCTATGCTTTCCCAAAAAGGGTTTCAAGATGAAAATTTGGAAAAATGTAAGGAGTGCTGTAATCCCCGCATAGCCCAGCACGGTCTGCAAAGAAGCTGCCTCTAAGCCGAAAGGACGAAAAAAATACAAGATGAAAAATACCGAAAGGCTGAGCAAAAGCAGGCTCAAACCCCTTTGTATGAGGCTGTTTTCTAAAGGGTAAGGAGCTTCGAGTAAAGAAGGCATAGCAAGAGACAAAAAATTAAAAACAGTGCAACAAAGCCTTTCTGAACAAAAGTACGATAACTTCGTTTTTTATCATATCCTTTCATTTTACGCGACCTATATTTTTTTGATGAATACGCAAGAGCAGCTTTTATTGCAGCACAGAAAACAAAACCTTTATCTTTTTCTCGCCCTCTTTTTTCTTGCCAATACGATTTTAGCCGAAACCATCGGCCCCAAGATATTCTCTTTCGACAAAATATGGGCTTGGATAGGTTCTGCCACTTTTCTCAAAGATACTTTTGGCACAGAGTTCAACCTCTCGGCAGGCGTGATTCTCTGGCCTGTGGTATTTATCACTACGGATATTATTAATCATTACTTTGGCAGAAAAGGTGTACGCAAGATTACTTTTATCACCTTTTTCCTATTGATATTTGTATTTTTGGCCTTTCTGATGAGTGCCTCTTTGCCCCCTGCCGACTTCTGGATAAGCGCCAACCAAAGCGACCCCGATGGCAACTACCTCAATATTGACCACGCCTATTCCTTGCTTTACACACAAGGGATGAATATTATCGTAGGCTCGCTCACAGCCTTTGTACTGAGCCAACTCCTCGATGCCACTGTCTATTATTACATCCGCAAAGCTACCAAAGAGCGCTTTATCTGGCTGCGAGCTACCGGCTCTACGGTAGTATCGCAGCTCATAGACAGCTACTTGGTGATTACGATTGCTTTTTATTGGCTCGGCAACTGGACATGGGCGCAGATACTCTCCGTAGGCACGGTGCAGTTTATCTTCAAAATGCTGGTGGCTGTTATCCTCATTCCCATTTTGTATGTGGTACATCATCAAATAGACCGCTATCTCCAAAAAGGGCTTCCTGAAGCAGAATTGATAGAAAAATAAGTCCACTTATACTGCACAAAGCTTGCTTTGCAATAGAATAATCTTGCATTATTACCAAAATTGTATTTATTTTGGATAATATGATGCCTAAAACTGACAATCTATGAGCCAAGCCTCGCAAGCTCCCAAGCCTCAAGAAGGCAAAAAACCTCTTTCTTATTATTTTAGGGTAGATTTCAGAACCATCCAAGGGCGGCTCACCGGAGGTTTCCTTTCGATGGCGCTTATCTCTTTTTTGCTTATCAATGGTGCCAATTACCATTGGCGAAGCATGCTCGACAATCGCAACTATGTGATTGAAGTGCTCCAGCCGATTGAGTTTTA
>DAIQNQ010000016.1:0-20945 GCA_036788275.1 Thermonemataceae bacterium | reverse complement strand
TCGGTATTTGATAAGCAAAGTGAGCTCGGCAGCTCGCTTGCCGAAATGAAACAGAGTTTGAAAAGTGTATATGAAGAAGAACGCCGCCGAACTTGGATAACGGAAGGTTTGGCGAAGTTTTCGGAGATTATTCGCAAAAACAATGATGATTTGGAGATACTCTCTCACGAGATAGTAGCCAACTTGGTCAAATACCTCGAAATCAACCAAGGAGGGCTATTTTTGGTGCAACAGCTCGGCGAAGAGCGCTTCTTGGTACTCAAAACCATGTATGCCTTCAACAAGCGCAAAGCCGTAGAAAAGCGCATACAGATAGGTGAGGGCTTGCTGGGGCAGGCATTTATGGAAGGCGGCGTGGTGCATATCAAAAAGCTCCCCGAAGAGTACTCTTTCATCAACTCCGGCTTGGGCAAAGCGCAGCCCAAAGAGCTGCTTATTATTCCTCTGGTAAACAATGAAGAAACTATCGGTATGTTGGAAATGGCTTCTTTCCACGAGTTTCCCGAATACCAAATCAATTTTCTCAAAAGTTTGGCCGAAGGCTTGGCCTCTTCTATTGCCAGTGTGGTGAGCAACGAGGTTACGAAAAAGCTTTTGGAGGAGTCGCGGCACAAAACCGAAGCCATACAGCTTCAAGAAGAGCAGCTCCGCCAGAATACCGAAGAGCTTATTGCCACACAAGAAGGCTTGGAGAAAACTCTCAAGAAAGCTGAGAAAGAAATAAGCCAGCTCAAAGTGATTATAGACAGCATCGCCTATGCGGTGATGGTTTATGACGAGCGTGGGGTCATTCAGCTGGTGGACAAAGACATGGAGTATATCTTTGGCTACGACAGAGAGGAAATGCTTGGACGCAGTATCAACACCCTTATTGATGCCGAGGGCGAAGACATGCGCAGCAGCACCATGACGCGCACCGTGATAGGAGGAACTTTGGTGCAAAAGGAAAAGACCATCAAAGGTATCCGCAAAGACGGCCTCAAGATAGAGCTTACGCTGCAACTCAAGCAGATAGAAATAGCCCGAGAGCGCTTTTTTGTGGCCACGCTCAAAGACAACATCCTTTCTTCCTAACCCCCACAGGCTATGACCACCGAAATCCTACTCAAATACCTGCATTTCATCTGTATCTTTGCCATTGTTGCTTCTTTGGCAGGAGAGCATCTCTTGCTCAAAAAGCAGATGAGCCGCGCCGAAATCAAGCGCTTATCTATTTTAGATGCTATCTATGGTATTGCTGCGCTGCTGCTTTTGGCTGCCGGCCTTACGCTTTGGCTGGGAGGAGTAGGCAAGCCCACAAGCTTTTATAGCAACAATTGGATTTTTCTGCTCAAAATAGGTTTGTTTACTCTTTTAGGGATTCTTTCTATTTACCCGACCATATTTTTCTTGAAAGAGCGCAAAGGCGATGCCGCTGAAATAGTAACCATTCCGGCAAGTATTGTCTGGTTGGTGCGTTTGGAGCTTTTACTTTTACTTGTGATGCCGCTTTGTGCCTCGCTTATGGCCAAGGGCATCGGTTATAATGCCTGATTACCAAGATTCTGCCTTGCGAATATGCGTCAGCAGAGCCGAGCAGCTTCTCTCCAAAATAGTAAACACCTCTTCAAAGTCTTTCATAGTGCCATAATAAGGGTCGGGCACTTCGGCAGAGGCCTCGATTACTTGCGGGTCGAAATCGCGCAGCAAGTGTACGTGGCAATGTGGGTAATTTTGATTTTTGAGCCTTAAAATATGCTTGAGGTTGTTTTGGTCGGCAGCCAAAATATAGTCAAAATCCTGAAAATCTTTGGCCGAAAATTGCCTTGCACGGTGTGTAAGTTCAATATTTCGCCTTTGCGTAGTTTGGCAGGTACGTGCATCGGGCAGCTCTCCGATATGGTACGAAGAGGTACCCGCAGAGTCTGCCACGATTCTGTCGGACAAGCCTTGCTGTGCTACCAAATGGCGAAAAAGCCCTTCGGCCATAGGGGAGCGGCAAATATTGCCTAAGCATACAAAAAGTACACGTATGGGCGTGGGATTCATATTTTTTTAATGATATTTAGGAAGTCATTTTTATAGGTATTGCCCACGGGGATAGCCTTGCCTCCGAGCATGGTTACGGTGGTATCCTCCAAAAAATCTATCTTATTGGTGCTGATAATAAAAGAGCGGTGTACCCGGTGGAAGCTCCCTCCAAAAATAGCACGGAGCTGCTCTTCCATATATTTGAGGGTAGCATAAACCACATATTTACGCCCATCAGAGGTGTGTACCACAATATAATCTGAAAGGGCTTCGATGTAGATAATCTCTTCTTTGGTAAGGCGAATGAGTTTAGAGCCTACTTTGATAAAAATATTTTTTTTGCCTTCCTCGTCTTCAGGGTTTTGTTGGTGGTTGTTGAAGAGGTTTTGTACCTTTTGGGCAGCTTTCAGAAAGCGCGGATATTGTACCGGCTTGAGCATATAGTCAATGGCATCAAGCTCGTAGGCTTCCAAAGCAAAGCCTGCGTGAGCTGTTACTAAAATGGTATGAGGAGGATTTTTGAGATTTTTGAGCAGCTCTATCCCCGACAAAGAGGGCATTTCTACATCTAAGAAAAGCAAATCGGGGCGATGCTCCGAGAGATAGGCAAAGCCCTCGCGCGGGTCGCTTATCAGGCGGTTAAATTCCAAGAAAGGAGTCTCTTGAATGAACTTTCTAAGAATCATACCTTGAGTGAGTTCGTCATCAATAATTACACACTCCAGCTTTTTGCTCATAAACATTATTTTTAGCGATGAAAGACTGATGCCTTTCTTGAAAGCTACTTCTTTTTTCCTAAAATCACAAATTTATTTGATAATATGAATCCACCCTTTGAAGGTCTGCACAGCGGTACGCGGGTCCACCCTCTTAAAACGTACTCGTGCAGTGTAGTAATACACCCCTGCGGGTAATGCATTCCCACTCCCTTCACTATTGCTGGCCAAATCGGAGCGTCCGTTCCAGTTGATAAAAATATCATTGTTTCGTTTGTAAACCACTTGCCCGAAGCGATTTACGACTTCAAAATCTACATCTTCTACAAAATTTACAGGAGAGAATGCCCTAAATAGGTCATTTACGCTGTCGCCATTGGGAGTAAATACATTGGGCAGCACATAGCGCACACAGTTGTCCACACATACCTCATTGCTAAATTCACTCTCATTACCGGAATTGTCCACTGCCGTAACTACATAGCAGCCAGCAAAGGAGTCGAGATTGTCGTGCAAAAAGTTGCGATTCATACCCGTTACCTCTGCTATCTGCACATAAGCGGCATCTACATTGGGCTTGTAATAAATGCGGTAAAGGGCAATATTGGCCTCCTCAAATTCACACTCGTCGCCCAGTTCACCACAACCGCCATTGGCGCTGCCGCCACTGTTTTGTGCATTTACCCACTGTAGGGTATTGGAGAAGGGTGGTTCTAAGCTGAAATCGAAGCTATCGCAATCCAAAGCTGCTACGCTGAGTTGTGGTGGACAAGGCTTGATATTGTCTTCGGGAGCGGCACTGCTTATCTGAGAGTGATTGGGCAGCGTGGCAAAGTCGAAGCTGAAAGCAGGCGCTTGATTGTAATAATCTACAATTGCCTGATTGAAGTAAGAGCCTCGCGCAAGCACACGATAGCTGTAAATGGTATTTTGCACAATGCCGTTTTCATCGGTAAAGCTGCCAAAGCTGCGCCCTACCAGCGTAGTAGTGCCAATGGCCGGGGCATCGGGTTCGCCACCGACACTTCTGAAAATATCGTGTGGTTGAAACTGATTGCTCCAAGGCACATTGTAGCGCCACTCTAAGTTGATACAATTGGTAGAGGGGAGCAAGCGCAGCCTTACGGTAGAGGCCTTGTCGGAGGAGTCGCGGAAAGTACGTGAGAGCGACGAACTAGCATTCGAGTAAAAAGCAATGCGGTAGTTGTAGTCTCGCTCAGCGGTATTCAGATTTTCATCTATAAAGGTAATGGGTGCTTTTTGAGTGGGAGGAACATTGTAGGCAGAGAATACCTCCGTATAAATATTGCCATCGAGACCTTCGGAGCGAAACACCGCATAGCCATAAGGGCCGCTGGGCGCACCCAAAGAAAACTGAAAAGGTTGTATAAAGGCTACCTCTACACGCCCACTGGTGGTGGAGGTTTCGAGTACATCTACCTTGGTAAAAAGCGGGGTATCTACTTCCAAAGCAATACATGCTTGCTCCGAGGCCACACTTTCGCCACGTGTAGGAGCGGGAAATACCGCCGATACCCGATAGCTATATACCAGACCTGTACGCGCCGTAACGTCCACAAAAGAGGTAGCCGTAGCAGGTACGCGGCCTATCTCTACATAGCCCTGTCCATCGGGTGCGCCCACGTCGCAGTTCATCACAGCCATATTGGAGCAGCTCTCGCGCCGCCAAATCACGATAGATTCTGTTAGAGGGGCACAAAGATAAGGATCCCAACTGAGGCTGATACGATTGTTTACATTGTCGGTGCTGGCTTGGAGGTTTTGCGGGGCAGGGCCTACCACTTGTATTTCCCACACCTGTATATCCACCAAGGGTTGCCCTGCAGCGGCAGGCGGATTGTCGGTAGCTTTGAATATCACCTGATAGGGGCGCTCTCGGATGTGTTCGCAGGAGGGTGTCCATTGGAAGTTAACAGCTGCCGGGCTGGGTTGGAAATTCGTACCATCAGGCGATACAGTAGCTTTAGGATTGGGGAAGGTGTCGTCGAAGAGTTGAGAGATAGCTTCGAGGCGAATTTGGTGGTTATCGGGGTCGCTGGCCGTGATGATGGCATTGATGGGTTGGCCTACCTCTACACAAATGCGATTAGGAATAGTGAGCCTTGGCCTACGATTGGCAAAGTTGCCGACGATAATTTGCATGTCCCTGACCACAAAGCCCAGATAAATAAAATTGCCTTGGGCATTGCGCCGCCACTCTGTAACTCGGATAGCGATATTATAGCAACCTACCTCCAAAGGCGTATCCCAGCGCAGGGTGCCCGTTACGGGGTCTATGCCAAAGAAAGGAGCGCCACCCTCTTCGGCAGCACCCAAAAATTGGTCTAAAGAGCGGAAACCATCTACATCAGTACCAAAAGCTTTCTTGGGCGTTACGAGGCTATAAGAGAGGCTGTCACCGTCGGGGTCATAAGCGCCGGGGTTGTGCAAAAACTGCTGTCCGCGGGCGGCATTGTCCACAGGCAAAGCCAACAATACGGGCGTGCTGTTGCGCCCAAGAAAAGGATTTACCACGATTTCGGTTTCTACGAAAAGGTCGGTAGAGAGCGGGTTGCTCATGTTGCGCACGCAGCCATTTCGGAAAGACTCTCTGAAGCCGATACGGTAAGTGCCCGCACCGGGGAAGGTGTAAGTGCCAATATAGCGGCCTTCTTCGATGTCGCCGGAGACGATGCGTCGGTTTTGGAGAGGGATACTAAAAGGTGCAAAACCTTGTATTTCGATGTTGGCATTGCCTGCCAGCTCTACACCGCCTGTATCGCGGTAGAGGGTCAGTATAATGCGATAAGTGAGCGAGTTAGGGTCTATGCGTACGGCAGTAATCTGCCCGGCGCGAAGGTGCGTAGCGGCTACTTGTGCAATATCAAGAAAAAGGAATGCAAGCAAGCAGAGAATACTTTTGAGGAGTGGCTTTGTCATGGGGGCTTTGATTTCTTCAGCTATATCTTCCGAATAAACTTTAAGGTAACTTTCAAACAAAAAAACTGAGCACTCTGTTATGAAAGCATATAAAAGCGTAGGCAAATTAGATAAAATTTCTGAATTTTTGAAATATAGTTTGTTTACTTCAGAGAGATAATCCTTGAAATATCAGTATATTGAAATGACCTATTGTTTAGAATCAGTCAAAATAGTGGCTAAGCCGTTGCTTTGTAAAAAGTTGAGATGTAAATTTGGCTATAATAATCAGCAATTTTCATTTCATCAAACAAACATTATTTATATATGAATTGGATAGTACAAGCCCTTACCAGTACATTAGGTAGAAAGCTCATCATGGCGCTTACAGGTGCATTCCTCTGCCTTTTTTTGGTAGTACACCTCTCCGGCAACTTGCAATTATTGAAAGATGACGGCGGGGAGTCGTTCAACAAATATGCAGAATTTATGGGGCACAATCCCCTGATTCAGGCGGTATCTATCGGCAATTTCTTCTTCATTGCCTTGCACATTGTTACCAGCATTTTGCTCACCATCCGCAACCGCAAAGCACGCCCAGTGGCTTATGCGTACTCCAAAGAAGGCAAAAGCAGTGCTTGGTCTTCGCGCAATATGGGTATTTTGGGTACGGTAATCTTGATTTTCTTGGTGGTACACCTCCAAAACTTCTGGTTCAAGGTGAAATTTGGTGTGAGCCTTCCCCCTGCGGCTACGTATGATGGCGTAGAATATAAAGATGTATATACCCTTAGCAAAGTGGCCTTTTCAGAGCTTTGGATTGTAGTATTGTATCTGATTTCGATGGTGGGCTTGGCCTTCCACCTTTCACACGGCTTTGCTAGCATGTTTCAGTCTTTGGGCTTAAATCACAAAAAATACAACTTCCTCATCAAGTTTGCCAGCTACCAATTGGGCTTGCTCCTTCCTGTGGGTTTTGCTTGCATTCCTTTGCTGATGTTTTTGGATATACAAGTACCTGTCATTTTCGTGTTGGGTGGCTTGGGGGCTTTGGCAGTAGGCTACGGCTTGCTACTCAGCAAAACAATCAAAACCAATGAAGCGACACGCAAAGAAGCGGCGATATAGATATATGATTTTTTTAGTTTGAACCTTAAAATTTGTGATATATGAAGTTAGATGCTAAAATTCCCGAAGGTCCTTTAGGTGAAAAATGGGACAGACATAAATTCAATATCAAGCTTGTAAACCCCGCCAACAAACGCAAATACGATGTAATTGTGGTAGGAACAGGCTTGGCAGGTGCTTCGGCAGCGGCCTCTTTGGCTGAGCTGGGCTACAATGTAAAAGCCTTCTGCTTTCAAGACAGCCCCCGTCGTGCGCACTCCATTGCTGCGCAAGGAGGTATCAATGCCGCCAAAAATTACCAGAATGATGGCGACAGTGTATTCCGCCTCTTTTACGATACCATCAAAGGAGGCGACTACCGCGCCCGTGAAGCAAACGTACATCGCTTGGCACAAGTGAGTGTAAACATCATAGATCAATGTGTAGCGCAAGGTGTACCTTTTGCCCGTGAATACGGCGGATTGCTCGATAACCGCTCTTTTGGGGGTGCGCAGGTATCACGTACTTTCTATGCCAAAGGCCAAACAGGGCAGCAGCTGCTCTTGGGTGCTTACCAAGCCCTCAGCCGCCAAGTAGCCAACGGCAAAGTAAAAATGTACCCTCGTACCGAAATGCTTGATGTAGTCGTGAAAGACGGCAAAGCCAGAGGTATTGTAGTACGCAACTTGGTAACAGGCAAAGTAGAATCGCACTCGGCACACGCCGTATTGCTCTGTACCGGAGGCTACGGCAATGTATTCTTCCTCTCTACCAATGCAATGGGTTCTAACGTAACCGCCGCTTGGAGAGCGCACAAAAAAGGTGCTTATTTCGCCAATCCTTGCTACACACAGATTCACCCTACTTGTATTCCTGTATCCGGCGACCACCAGTCGAAACTTACGCTGATGTCGGAATCGCTACGCAATGATGGGCGCGTATGGGTGCCCAGAAAGATAGAAGATGCTGAAGCCATCAGAAAAGGTACGAAAAAGCCTGAAAACATCGCCGAAGAAGACCGCGACTATTACTTGGAGCGCCGTTATCCTTCTTTCGGAAACTTAGTACCTCGTGATGTGGCCTCTCGCAATGCTAAACATGTATGCGACGAAGGGCGCGGCGTAGGCAATACAGGCTTGGCCGTATATCTCGACTTCAGAGATTCGGTAATCCGTGAAGGCAAAAAAGTATTGGAAGGCCAGCTGCTCTCTTACGGTGGCGATGTAAAAGCTTTTGAAGCAGCCGTAGGCAAGAAGTACGAAGACTTGATATATGCCGAAGGTAAAAAAGTAATCGAAGCCAAATATGGCAACCTCTTCGATATGTATCAGCAAATCACAGATGATAATCCCTACGAAACACCGATGATGATTTATCCTGCCGTACATTATACGATGGGTGGCTTGTGGGTGGACTATAACTTGATGACCAGCATCCCCGGCTTGTATGCACTTGGCGAAGCCAACTTCTCCGACCACGGAGCCAACCGCCTCGGTGCTTCTGCCTTGATGCAAGGCTTGGCCGACGGCTATTTTGTGATTCCTTACACTATTGGTGATTATTTGGCCACTATCGGTGCCAACGATATGGTTTCTACTGATGATGAGGCTTTCAAAGAAGCCGAAAAGACAGTCAATGAGCGTATTCAGAAGCTTCTGACCATCAAAGGTGAGAAAACCGTAGATGAATTCCACAAAGCCCTTGGCAAATTGATGTGGGATTACTGCGGGATGTCGCGCAATGCCGAAGGCCTCAAGTATGCCAAAGGTAAAATCCAAGAGCTGAAAAAAGAGTTTTGGGAAAATGTACGTGTGGTAGGAAGCAACGAGGAGTTTAACCAAACCCTCGAAAAAGCCCTCCGCGTGGCTGATTTTATCGAACTCGGCGAACTGATGATGGACGATGCGCTCGACCGTGAAGAATCTTGCGGCGGCCATTTCCGTGAGGAGTACCAAACCGAAGAAGGCGAAGCCCTCCGCAATGACGAAGAGTATGCTTATGTGGCAGCTTGGGAGTACAAGGGCGAAGGCATTGCACACGAGTTGCACAAAGAGCAGCTTATCTTCGAGAACGTAAAACTCACACAGCGCTCTTACAAATAATATCAAGGCACTTTCTTCTGTACCCGGAAGAAAGTGCTTACATTATTCATCTAAATTACTGACAGCCATGAATCTTACTCTGAAAGTCTGGAGACAAAAAAATAAAAACGAAAAAGGTAAATTAGTTACCTATAAAATGACAGATGTATCGCCCGATATGTCTTTCCTCGAAATGCTCGATGTACTCAACGAAGATTTGCTCCACAAAGGCGACGAACCCGTAGCCTTCGACCACGATTGCCGCGAGGGTATTTGTGGGATGTGTAGCTTGTACATCAATGGACAGCCCCACGGGCCTGAGCGTACTACCACTTGCCAGTTGCACATGCGCAGCTTCAAAGATGGTGATACCATTGTGATAGAGCCTTGGCGTGCTTCTGCTTTTCCTGTAATTAAAGATTTGGCCGTTGACAGAGGTGCTTTCGACCGCATTATTCAGGCCGGCGGCTTTGTATCTGTCAATACGGGCGTAACCGTTGATGCCAACGAAATACCCATTCCCAAAGATATTGCCAGCGAAGCGATGGATGCTGCTACTTGTATTGGTTGTGGCGCTTGTGTGGCAGCTTGCAAAAATGCCTCGGCAATGCTCTTTGTAGCAGCCAAAGTAACGCACCTCAACTTGCTTCCCCAAGGCCAAGCCGAAAAGCACCGTCGCGTACAGCGTATGGTAGCCCAAATGGATGCTGAGGGCTTTGGTGCTTGTACCAATACAGGTGCTTGTGCTGCCGAATGCCCCAAAGGTATTTCTATTACCAATATTGCACGTATGAACAGAGATTATTTTGCGGCGAAAATCGCTTCTGAGACAGTGAGCTAAGCCAAAGTTACATACCGAGATTGCTGCAAGTCCTTGCTTTTTTGAGCAGGGACTTGTTTTCTATTAAGAGGTTCTTTAAATTAATGCTTGGAAATACTATTTTTGAGTAATTTTAAATGAAACACTATGAACTTTATCAATGTAGGTAAAACAGACAAAATAATACGAATTATTTTCATCCTTATTTGTGTTGCGTTAGGTATCATTACCGAAAATAACTGGTTCTTTCTGGGTGTATTGCCTTTATTCTCGGTGATTACAGGTTGGTGTCCGCTATACACCCTTTGTGGTGTTCGTACTTGCCCTCTCAAAAAGTCTGATACCTCACAACCTTAGCCTTTTGAGCGCTTGCTGAAGAAAAGAATCTTTGTGCATATTTGAAGGGAATGTTACATGTTTTACAAACAGAAATAAAAAAAGTATTTCTACAAATATACTTTATGTAGCTTTGTGTTTGCATCATAACACCTATCAAAATAGATGAGACACAAATACTCCTTACTCACGTTTTTGCTTTTGAGCCTGCTTGCCTCCATAGCGCAAGCCCAGCTTTTAGATTCACTTTCCCTAAGCCGCAAAAAGGTATATACTTCTTTGGAAGAAGCGCTCAAATCACCTAAAGAAGTGTATATTTTGCAGTTGAGCAATCAGAACTACGGGCAGCTTTCTACCGAGATAGCCAATTTTACCAATCTCCAAGTTTTGGATATTAGTTTTAACAAACTTACCAAGCTGCCTCGGCAGATTACACAGCTTGCCAATTTGCAGTATATCTACTTAGGACACAATAAATTCAAAGATTTTCCCAGAGAGCTGAGTGAGCTGGTAAACCTCAAAAAACTACACCTCAACTACTGTGAGCTGAGCGATTTGCCGCCTTCTATCGGTAATCTGAAGCAGCTTGAGGAGCTAAACCTCTACGGCAATCGCATCAATCATATTCCTACGCAGCTCGGCAGTTTGGTAGGGCTCAAGCGTTTAGACCTCACCCACAATGCTATTCGGCAACTCCCCGAAGAAATATGGGGGCTGTATAATCTTGAGTTTTTGTCTCTTGGGGGTAATGCCTTGGAAGCAGATTTTAGCGAAATTGCCAATCTGAAAAACCTCCAAATCCTGAATATAGAAGGTAATTGGGCATTGAATTTTGAAAAACTCTGCGAGGGATTGTCCGAAATCTCCAGCTTTCGCAGCTTACACCTGGGCATGAACAACCTCGAAAAGCTGCCTGAAAGTCTTTCCAAAGTGAAAAGCCTGAAAAGCCTCTACCTCAATGGCAATATAAAGCTCAGCCTGCCACAGGCCTTTCAAGTACTCGAAGTGCTGCCCCAATTGGAGGAACTGCACTTGGCACTCAGCAAAATACAAGTGCTGCCCGAAGAAATAGGCAAACTCCAACAACTCAAAAAATTGAATTTGGGCGTAAATCAAATCCGTAAACTACCCGCTGCCATTGCCAAAATGCCCAGCTTGGAGCGCATAGACCTTACCGGCAATGAGTTTGACGAAAAAGGGCGCAGTCAAATAGAGCAGTCCTTTCCCAAAGTACTTATTGTGTATTAGCCGCCTCCTCGCCGAGAAAAATCTTGCCAAAAGCTGTATCTTTGGCCATCAGACAGTCCCCGCCAATGAAACACGAGATACAGCTTTTTTTTACGGCCTTGATGTTCTATACCCGCATTCCTTGTCCGGCTTGGCTCAAGTACCACCCCGATTACCTCAACCAATGTACTCGCTATTTCCCGCTCATCGGTGTTTTGGTGGGGAGCTTGCAGGCTTTGGTGCTTTGGGGAGCAGCTTATGTGCTGCCTTTATCGGTAGCGGTATTGCTTTCGATGGGAGCTACTTTGCTTTGTACGGGGGCTTTTCACGAAGATGGCCTCGCCGATGCTTGTGATGGCTTTGGTGGTGGCTGGACGAAAGAGCGTATTTTGGAAATTATGAAAGATTCGCGTATCGGAACCTTCGGAGCGGTGGGCTTGGGAATAGCGCTGGCGCTCAAATACCAACTCTTGCTTTATTTGGCCGAAGCCGATATTTTTGTCTGTATGGCGCTGCTTGTCTGGGTGCACAGCAGCAGTCGCCTGATGGCTGCTACCACGCTTTTCACACATCAATATGTACGCGAAAACGAAGATGCCAAGGCCAAGCCTTTGGCCAAAGAAATGTCTATAAAGCAGCTTTTTCTGATGTTGGTTGTGGGGCTTGTCTCTTTTGTTTGCTTTTGGTTTCTACCTCTTTATGCTTTGTTTTTGCTCTTGCCAATGTATGCTGCCAAGGTATATTTAGCAGCTTTTTTCAAGAAATGGATAGGCGGCTACACCGGCGACTGCTTGGGAGCGATACAGCAAGTGGCTGAAATAACCGCCTACTTAGGTGCTGCTCTGATGTTGTATAGGCAAATTTGGTAAAGTCTTTACGAGATATTTTTTCTCACAGATTTCACAGATGCACACAGATATTTACTTTGCGCCTTTGCGAGAGATGTTTTTTCACGCCAAGTCGCGAAGTCGCAGTTTTTTCTCTAAAATTATTAAAGTCAATGTTGATATGGATATTTATTTGATTCGCCATACACGCCCTCAAGTAGCCGAAGGGATATGCTATGGCCAAAGCGACTTAACGCTGGCCGAAAGCTTCGATGAAGAATGGGCTGTACTCCAAAAAAAGTTGCCTGCACATTTTGATGCCGTGTACAGCAGTCCGGCGCAGCGCTGCCGTCTGCTGGCCGAGCGCTTGCCGGCTTCTTTACATTTTGAAGAGCCTCGCCTTTGGGAGATGCACTTCGGAGAATGGGAAATGCAGCCTTGGGCGGAGATTCCCGCCGAGGTGCTTCAACCCTGGATGGACAATTTTGCGGAGGCACTTGTACCCGGCGGCGAGTCTTTCAGACAAGTATATATCCGTGTAGAATCCTTTTGGCAAGAGCTTCTCCAAAAAGAACACAGCAGCGTGGCCGTAGTAGCACATGCTGGAAGTTTGCGTGCCTTGTTGTGCCGCTTGTTGAGCATTCCTTTGCAAAAAGCTTTTATTCTGGCTTTGGATTATGGCCAAACCGCCCTTGTCAAGTCTCGGCAAGGTGTATTGCGCTTAGAGTATTGGAATGTATAAGGCTATACAGGCAATTGAGGAAGTAACAAAGTAAAAGTGCTGCCTGCACCCTCTTGGCTTTGCACCTTGATATCGCCCTTGTTGAGTTTGGCACAATGCATACAAAGCTTCAGGCCAAGACCTGTGCCTTTTTCGTTGGCTGTACCTCTGGTGCTTACGATTTGCTCTTGGTCGAAGAGTTTGGCAAGCACTTCCTGCGGCATGCCTGCGCCCGCATCCTTAATGGCCAAGGCTACATAGCCTTCGGGGGCAGGTTCCAGCGCGAGGGAGATACTGCCTCCTTCGGGAGTGAATTTGATAGCGTTGCTGAGTAAGTTGCGTACAATCAAGCGCACGTGCTCGCCATCAGCCCATACAATACTGTCCTCAGGAATGTCGTGGCTGATACGAATGTGCTTTCCGGCGGCGGTATCCGCCCAAAGGGCAATCATATTTTCTACTTCATCTTTCAGAAACACTTGCTCGGAGCGAGGACTCAGGTAGGAGTTTTGCAATTGGCCTTTGGCCCATATCAGCAGGTTGTCTAAGGTGCTGAGCGTTACGTCGAGGCTGCGGGTGAGGTCGGTAGAGAGCATTTTTTGCTCTTCGGCAGTGATATAATCGCCCGCCATGAGCGTGAGCAGTGCTTTGATATTGGCCAAGGGGCCGCGCAAGTCGTGGCTAATAATTGAAAAGATACGGTCTTTGGTATGGCCGATGGCGCTGAGGAGCTTATTTTGTTTACGTTTTTGAAAATAGAAAAATACCAACAAACCGATAATAATGAGCAGCAGCAAGGCCATAATGGCAAGCAACCAAAGAAGATTCTTTTGCTGTGAGGCTTTTTGCTCTTGCACATTGCTTTTTTCTACAAGTCGCTGATTTTCGGATTCCTGATATTGGAGTTTCAAGAGATTGATTTCGCGGTTTCGCTCTTGGCTAAATACGCTGTCGGCATAGCTTTGATGCAGCACTTGGTAGCGATAGGCCTCTTCAAAATTGCGCTCAGCAGCAAAAAGCTTGGCCAATACCAAAGCGGAGCGCTGTATTTCCCATTGGGCTTTCAGCTCGGTAGCAATTTGCAGTGCTTCTTGGGCATAGCGAAAAGCCAGCGCAGGCTTTTGGAGTTGGTAGTAGCATTGGGCAGCTCCGGTCATTGCAAAACAAGCATCAAATCGGTTGAGTTGCTCGCGGAAGGCCAAGACCTGCTCATAGTAGGAGAGAGCCTTGGCATATTGCTTTTGTAAGAGATATACTTCCCCGATGTGAATCATTGCCAACTTTTGCTCCCGAGCGTATTGCTTGGAGGGAGGGGCTTTTACTACTTTTTCGAGAGAGGCAAGTGCCGAATCATACTTTTCTTGTTTGTAATAAGCAAGTCCTATGTTGAGATAGTTTTTATAAAGCGTAATTGTATCGCCTGTTTGCATACACTTCTTAATAGAAAGACGATGATAGACGATGGCCTTTTCGTAGCGTTTTTGGGCTTCATAAATAAGGCCGATGTTGTTGAGTGATGTACCCACGCCTCGCTCATCTTGGATACTTTCTCGCACTTTCAAAGCATTTAAGTAGCTTTTGAGGGCATTGTCATATTCGCCTTGGGTGTAGTAGTTGTTGCCGATGAGGTTGTGCATATCGCCCACTACCTTGAGTTGATTGCTTTTTTGGGCGATGAGAAGTGCCTCTTGGCAAAAATAAAGCGAGGAATCAATATTATTCAAATAATACAGCTTGGCCAAAGCCTGCAAGGTGGCTAAATGAGCGAGTGTATCGGAAGGAGCGTTTTTATCTTGTTGATACAAGCGTAGCAGGCTGTCTTTTTGTGCTTGTGAAGATGCGGGCGGCAAGAGCATCGCCCAGCAGAGCAACCAATACGTGAAGACTTTGCCCATAAGGTCTGTTGTGGAGGATTATTACAGCAAAGATATTCGATTTTATGGAATTCTCGCTTTCTCCAAAAGTCAATTTTACCTTTATTTCGCCTCTAATTCCGCAAGTCGTACCTTGAGCGAAGCGATTTCTTCTTCCAAAGGCAGCTGGGTAGCAAGGGCTTCTAAATCCTGCAAAAGCTTTTCGAGAAAGTGCCTGTGAGCTTGGCTTTGTGGCTGAAAAGGACGGTGCGCCAGCGACTGCCGCAGCCTTTGCCATTGCTGTACTATGCTGCGGGTGTGGGCATCGGTACATACCTCCAAGAAGCGCTCCCAGATGTAGTTTTCGGCTTGTACGTTGGGATGCAGCATATCGGCTTCGTAGAAGCGGTAATCGCGCAGGTCGTCGAGCAGCAGCTCATAAGCCGGAAAGTAATACACATTCGGATAGCGCTCCGCCAGCAAGTGGCAAGCCAGCCGCAGTACCGATTTGCTTACCTGATTTTGGGGCAAACCCTCTTTGAGATGCCGCACGGGGCTTACGGTGAGCAGGTAAGTTTTATCTTTTTCATAGATACGCTCAAAATGCCTGATGATTTCCTCCACACCCAGCAGACGCTTTTCAAAAAGCTTTGAAGGCATTTTGTGGCAATTGGCCACTATCTGTCCTTGCAAGGTATAAACCCAAGCCGTGCCGAAAGTGAGTATCAAGGTGTGTGTCTTTTGCCAAGCCGTTTGGAGGCTTTGCAGGCGCAAGGTGATGTCTTGCAGAAGTGCTTCGGCTTGGAGGGCTGTCAGCGAGGAATGGAAGTCGTAATGATGCCAAACTCCCTCTGCATTTTGACAAAGCCCTTGTGTCCAATCTTGCTGTATGGCTTTTTTATCAAGCAATTTGAAAATAGACAGCGGATTGAAGAGCGTGCCCAAAGCCTGTGGCTGCACTGCAAACTTGGTCTCGGCCAGCCGCAGCCCAATGCGCTCCGCAAAACAAGAGCCAATGCTTAGCACAGGGCTTTGCAGCGAAATTTTGGGGAAATCATTGGGCTTGAGGGCAAGGACAGTTCTAAACTCCAAGGCGAAAGAAATATAAAATCGTAGAGATTAAGAATATTGCGCCTGCTTCAGAAATCCCTCCAAACTATCCATCATCTCTTTGGAGCCGATATAGAGTGGGCAGCGCTCGTGTAGGCTTTGGGGCACATGCTCTAGGATACGTTGCGTACCGTCGGTAGCTTTGCCTCCGGCTTGCTCCACAATAAAGGCCAAGGCATTGCATTCGTACATCAGGCGAAGCTTGCCCTTGGGGTCTTTGTGGGTGCTTGGGTACAAATACAGGCCGCCTTTAAAAAGGTTGCGGTGAAAATCGGCCACCAAAGAGCCAATATAGCGTGCCGAAAAGCGTTGCTCTTTGCAGTATTGAATATAGTCTTTTACAGGCTGAGGAAAGTCTAGATAGTTGCCCTCATTTACAGAATACACTTTGCCTGTGGCAGGCGTTTTCATATCGGGATTGGAGAGGATAAATTCCCCAAGAGTTTGCTCATAAGTAAAACCATTTACGCCATGGCCAGTAGTAAATACCAGCATGGTAGAAGAGCCGTACAAAATATAGCCTGCGGCCACTTGCTTGTAGCCCGGCTGCAAAAAGTCTTCGAGGGTGGGAGGCGTGCCCACGGGTGAAAGCCGCCGATAGATAGAGAAGATAGTACCGATGGATACGTTTACGTCAATATTGGAAGAGCCGTCCAAGGGGTCCATAGCCACCACGTACTTGCCCTTGTAGTTTTGGGTATCAATGATTTTTTCGTGTTCTTCGGAGATGATGCCGCACACTTCGCCCCCATTTTTGAGGGCACGTGTAAAGCGTATATCGGCAATCACATCTAACTTTTGTTGCTCTTCGCCTTGCACATTTTGACTGCCATAAGCGCCTGTAATATCAATCAGGCCTGCTCTGTTTACCTCGCGGTGAATGACTTTTCCGGCAAGGGCAATGTCGCGAAGCAGCTGCGAGAGTTCTCCGGTGGCATAAGGAAATAGCCTTTCCTTGTGCATAATGAATCGGTCGAGGGTGATGCCGATGGTTACGAGATGTTTGTCCATGGAAACAGATGCAGGAATGAGATTAATTTTGACGTTTTGCTTTAATGCATTGATTTAAAATGAATTAAAGTTATAAGTCCAACAAAAACACTTTTGTTTGGAAATAGACATTAAAGTAGGTGCTTTTGCAGGCTTCATACACTTACATGGCCACAAAGATACAAAATATACCAAAAAGCAAATGATTTTCTTGATTTTTAAGGTTTTGAAATTCCTGCGGAGTTGGAAGGGGGATGTTTCTCAGAAAAAGATACTGCACACAAGTTTATATCTGCAAAATATCCCTTAGTTTTGTGCCGCTCAAGGGATTTGAGCACAGTCGTTTATACTTTCTTTCTGACAGCCATGATACGTGTGTTCAAATTTGGGGGCGCTTCTGTAAAAGACGCTGCCTCCGTGCGCAATGTAGCGCATATCATTCAAAATTATCACCAAGAAGGCGGCCTATTGGTGGTGGTATCGGCCATGGGCAAAAGCACCAATGCGCTGGAGGCTCTCTGGCAAGCTGCTCGCCAGACTGTACCAAGCTATGAAGAAGGACTGGAAGCACTCAAGCAGATGCATGAAGAGATAGCCGCTGCACTGCTGCCCGCCGCGCACAGCTTACACGTGCAATTGGCCAGTACCTTTGCCCACCTCGAAGTCCTCTTGCAAGAGGCGCAAAGCCTGCCCGAAGACCAATGCTACGACCAGATTATTGCTTTTGGAGAGCTGATTTCTACACAAATTGTAAGTGCATACTTGGCCGAAGTGGGCATCTCGGCCAAGTACATAGATGCCCGCGAGTATATCAAAACCAACCAACAATGGCGCGAAGCGCAGGTAGATTTTGTATGGACGGAGCAGCTCATCAAGCAAGAATTGTCCGCCTTGCTGCAAAGCCATATTCTGATTACACAGGGCTTTATTGGTGGTACTTTGGGCGGGCAGAGTACCACGCTTGGGCGCGAAGGCTCTGACTATTCGGCGGCTATTTTTGCCTATTGTCTGGATGCCGACTCGCTCACTATCTGGAAAGATGTACCCGGCATATTGAATGCCGACCCCAAAAAAATACCCGATAGCCATCTCTTCGAGGCGCTTTCTTATAGAGAGGCCGCCGAGATGACCTTCTACGGGGCTACGGTCATTCATCCCAAAACCATCAAACCCTTGGCCAACAAGGGTATTCCGCTCTACGTCAAGTCTTTTTTGGAGCCTCACAAAGCAGGTACGCGCATCAGCGAAGCCGCCGCATCGGTCGTGTCGCCCAGCATTATTTTGAAAGAGGGGCAGAGCTTGCTTACTTTTGTGGTGAAAAACTTAGCTTTTATTACTGAAGAAAATCTCCGCAAAATCCTGCACGAATTTACCCGTCTCCATATCAAAATCAACCTGATGCAAAGCTCGGCGGTCTCTTTTTCGGTATGTACCGAGGCAAGTACCACACAAGTACGGGCGCTTTCAGAAAGTCTGCAACAGGATTTTGAGGTGCAGCTTTTACAGGATTTGGAGCTGATAACCGTGATGCACTACAGCCCCAAAAGCTTGCAAAAAGCTACCGAGGGCAAGACACTGCTTTTGGAACAAAAAACACAGCAACATTACAGCGCTGTGGCAAGGAGTTAAGTTTTTTTGTATTTTTGAAAAACTTCTAAACATTTTCGATTATGCGCTTACAGATTTTATGCTTGTGCCTCTTGGCTTTGTGCTTGGGGATACAGAGCAGCCAAGCCCAATATGTAGAGCCTGACAAGAGAGAGAAAATCCGGAAGGATACTGTGCAGAAGCCTCCTGTCCGAGAAGATTTCAGCGAAGATGATGAAAATCCAAGCTTTGCCAGCCGCCTGCGCTTTGGAGGCAACTTTTCCCTTTCTTTTGGAAATATCACCCTCATAGATTTGTCGCCTGCCATTGGCTATGCCGTTACGGAGCGCTTTGTTCCGGGGATAGGTCTTACGTATATGTATTTCAGAAGAAGATTCAACAATAACTTTGATTTTGAAGCCAATATCTATGGCGGCAGGGTGTTTTCGCAGTATTTGATTACCGAAAATATCTTTTTGTGGGGTGAGATGGAGTCGCTGAGCGTGTCTTTTTACAACCCCGCTACCGACCAAACCGCCCGCGAGTGGATTACCAGCCCCTTGGTAGGCGGCGGCTATCGCAGCCCTACGGGCGGGCGAGGCGCTTTTAATATTACTTTGTTGTATAATCTGGCTTACGACAGCCTCCGTAGCCCTTATGCTTCTCCTTTGGTGATTCGCGTGGGCTTTTTTTAGGAAATAATGAAAGCATTGTGGATATACCTATTCTTGTACTGCTGTATGCTTTGGCCTTTGCCAGCGCAGCAAGACAGTACCCGACGAGCAGCGCCCCTTTTGCTGGAGGTGGGCTTGAGCGCCAATGCGTACCGAGGCGACTTGGCCGCCTATGAGATTTGGTCGCCGGCTTTCCAGCTGGGGCTGAAGTTCAACAAGCACCACCGATGGAACAGCCACTTCAACATAGGCATAGGCCGCTTACAAGGGCAAAATTTTGCATATAACTTTGATGAAGTAGCCAGTCCGAATCTCTCTTTTCGGACAAGCTTTTTTTCTTTTCAATACGATTTGCAGTATCATTTTATCAAAAATCAACATTGGCATCTCTACCTGAGCCAAGGGGTGGGCTTTTTGAGCTTTACACCGCGTAATGAAGAAGGTGCCAATCTGCAAGACCTACTCAGTACCAGAGCGCCCTTCGAGGAATATGCCAATATTGCTGTGATGTTTCCGACCAGTTTGGGTATAGGCTATTTTCTCAACAATGGCTATGGTCTTACTTGGCAAATGTCTTTTTGGAATACCGCTACCGATTATCTAGATAATATCTCGGCTTGGGGGCTGCGCTCCGGCAATGACAATGTGCTTTCTTTCAGGTTTTCTGTGAGCGTACCCTTGCTAAGAAAAAACAAAAAAAGCCCGAATAATACCGAAGAGCCGCCCATCGAACAAGAATATACTCGCTGAGGCTTGCTTTGAGATAAAACATTACATTCCTGATAGTTGGAATCGTTAAAAATAGCTTGCCGTCGCAAACAATATACCTGTTTTTTTGTAGTTTTATATAACAAGCAATCTTAATACGCAAAAATATGGTGGGTATTCATCAAACATTCTACGAAAGCGATTTTGTATCCGTTTTATATCACGAAGAAGAAAATTATATCCAAGTAGTATGGCTGGGCGCACCCTCGCTCGAAAAAGTGAAGCTGGGTCTGGAAGAGATACTCAATGGTTTGCAAATTACCAAATGCAAGAAGGTGCTGATGGACAACTGCAAGGTGCAAGGCTCTTGGGCAAGCGCCAACGAATGGATTGTGAGCCAGTGGACACCCCTCTCTTTCAAGGCTGGTTTGGACAAGGTGGTCTTTGTAGTGGCTGATAATCTCCTCGTAAAGGTATCTATCGACAATCTGCGGCAGAAGTTGCTCAATCAAAAGCATATCAAGGCAGAGAAAATTGCTATTTTCAAAACAGAAGCAGAAGCCAAAAGCTGGCTGCTGGATTAGAAAGAACTGATACGCATAAAAAAACCTTGTGGCAAAGCTACAAGGTTTTCGTTTTTCTAACCAATCGGTTCGATTGTCAGTATGAGGAAGAAATTTATCTGTTGAATAAAGATTATAGAAAGCTTAGTAGCTCACATTGTCAATCAACAAGGCAGAGGAGTAGATGGTATCACTCACATCGCTCACTGTAAATACAATATATGCTGGCGTGCCTACATCTGTGAAGTTGAGTGTTCTGGCTGTCCAATTTGTATGACCTGCATACTCATCGCCTGCATCAGGCAAGCCTAAGCAGTCGTTGCAGAGTTGGTTTCCTGCAATACCGACGATATTGACACTTGTAAGCAAGGCAGAGAAAGCGCCTTTGGGGCCATAAACCGTAACCACGGCACTGTCGTCGAAGATGCTGTCCACAAACTCATTGAACTCCGAAGAGATAAAATCATACTGAAAAGAAAAGCCATTGAATACGCCATTGCCTGTGTTGATAGGCCCCAGAATCATCAAGCTCGAAGCACCGCTGATAGCGCCGTTATCGGAAGCCAAGGCCTCGCCGGTAGTAACTACCGCATAGCGGCTGCCATTTTGAGCACTCACACCACCCGAAGCAGCATTGAACACCGCACCGTCGCCCTGAAAAAGCACCCCTGTAAGCTCGCTTTCAAAACTCTTGTT
>DAIQNQ010000015.1:23911-32064 GCA_036788275.1 Thermonemataceae bacterium | reverse complement strand
CTTGGTTCTTTCTCTTCTTCAACAAAGACAAAGTGCTTGTACACATCAAAATCGCCGGTGTAGATTTAGATCAAGTGAGTTAAGGATTACCCTTCCAATTGCTCATCTTGAGTACCCAACAGCTGCAAACAGATGCTTCAATAAGAAGTATTTGTTTGCAGCTGTTTTTAATAGGTGCTTAGGAAAATATTGCTGAAGCAAAGTAGATGTTCCTCCTGTTCAAAGAAGCGTAAACTTTACGCAGAGACCGTTATCAAGATGGAAGAATCTTAGCAGCACAATATTCTCCCCGCTACCAGGCAGAGCGCTGTTTATAAAGCGGGCGAGTGCTTGCCTTTGAGAGTACCTTCGGGATGCTTATGGCAAGGCCCACTGGTAAGCCCTGAAAGGCTGTTGTACATCGTGCCGCAATATTTGCAGGTATATTGTTTTTTTTCGCTGCCCTCATAGAGCTTGTGTTTGCCCTTGCCGGAGCCGAGCGGATGCCTGCTGCAGGAGCTGCTTGTGAGGCTGGCTACGCTATGGTGGCGTGCGCCACAGTATTCGCAATAGAAATTGGCCATAGAGATTGTCTTTATCGTGTCTGCCTACTCTGCTTGGTTTTCGGCTGCCCCCTTTGCTTTTCCTACAAAGCTAAAGGGCTACTCGGCCATAGCATGTCGCGGTATGGATAATTTTTCTTTTTAAAAAACGTAGCTTGCTGAATAAAAGCTTCTTTTGTGTCATTCTTACAAAATATGACAGGATAAGCTCAACAAGCTTCACGATTTTACGTTATTTGAAGGGCACGAAAACTTTCAGATTTTTACTGTTATGCATCAAAATAAAAAAGAACTCTTAGACATGCTGCTCGAAATGCTCCGCCAAGGACAAGAAGTGGCTACTTTGGTAGGGGTAAATATGGCACAGCGCCTACAAGACCTCCTCGCCCAAGAAAAAATAGAACGTACTGCTGCCGAAGTTCAGCAGATTCTTCAAGATTTACAGATTGATGAGGAAGAATTGGCGCTGCGCAAGCAGTTTGGCGCGATGGACTTAGACCACGAGCTCGCGCAACTCAAAAAAGACCTTGGTATTTGAGCCTCAGCACCCTCCTTTTTGCTCAAAGCCTGCGCTTTACAATGGCAGGAAGGAGGGTGTCTTTGAGGCCACTGCCGATGCTTTTCCAAATGAGTTTCATGAAGCCATCAGTACCCAAGCGATAGTATTCGATGTTGCCTTGCTTGCGCTTGTTGGTTTGGTTGAGGAGGAGATTGGCCAAAAAAGAGATAAGACCACGCTTTTTGTAGGAATCTCTCTTGAGCACCCTGACTTTGAAGCCTTTGTACACAGCCAGCATTTTTCCTTGCGCTACATAGTTCGATAAGTTGCCCTCAAAGCTTATTCGTTTTACTTGTCCCCTTTTGAGGTTTACGTGAGCATTCGACTCTATCATCCGGTTGATTAAAATGGCATCCATCGCCCCCAAACTACCCTCAAAATCCATCTGAAAATCTTCTTTCATCAAGGGAATTCTAAGCTTCAACAGCAGCAAGCCTTCATTCATAAATTTTGCTTTTGCCAGCAGATTGCTGTAGGGTATCAGCGAATCGTTGGACAGCTCATAAGCCCTTGCCTCAAAATCCTCGAAAGTAATTTCTCCCTCGCCACGCCCTCCCAAGATATTTTCTTTGTAGATAATCCGCGAGTCCTCAACTGCTACGGTATCCATCCGCAGATAAAAAGGCAAACCTCTGAACAAATCGTTGGGCATAGCTCGCTCGCTTTTGGGATTTCCGGCAATGCGGTCGTCGTCGGCTACACTCAGCAGCACCTTTTCAATCTGTACTTTCTGAATCACCAAACGATTGCGCTTGAGCAGCATCGCAAAATCAATTTGTTGTAGCTGAATACTCTCTGCATGTGCATTGAGGCGAGATTTGTAGGTGGGCTTGAGCCGAATCACCTGCTCCTCCGACAGTAGCGGGCGGTAGTGTATTGCCGAAAGAGTGGCCTGACGACTTTTGGTGTCTATGCTTCCGGCTGCTATTCGAAGCTGGTACATGCTATCAGGCTGCACCAACGTATAATTTCTAAAATCCAGATTGGCTCTATCGGCAATAAAGAGCGTCTTGGGTGTTTGCAAGGAGCTGCTATCAAGATGTGCATCCATTACCTCTACATTGATGTATTCGAGCGATTGCCGGAGCAAGCCTTTGTAGCCTCGCTGAGCGTATTGGAAACTGCCCTCTTGGAGCGAGAGGCGATGGAGATGAATGCTGCGAGCGGCAAGGGGGATAAGGGCTTGGAGCTGCTTTTGCCAAAGCGATACACTGTCTTCTTCAAATACATTGCGGCGCGGCTTAGCATCTATCGGTATGCGCGTTTTATCGCGAAAATACCGAAGAGAAGGCTTTTCAAAAATCATCTCAGCTATCCGCAAATCTTGCTCAGAAAGATAATCGCGCAAAGAAATATGCACTATTTGCATCTGTGGTGCTTTAAGTGTCAGCTCTTCCCCATTGCGCAGGTGCAAGCCCTCCGCCCGAAGGCTTGAGTCGCGGCTGTGCCAATGCAGGTATTCATTTTCAATCAAAAAAGCTTTTTGGGCTGTACGAAAGCTGTATTTCCGAGCGGCTATTTGGAGTTGCTCAGCAAAAAGAAAACGCTCCGGAGCGCCCACACGGGTGTTGCTGTCTATACGAAAATCCGTCATCAGTAAGCCAATACTGTCTATTTGGTGGCGGTTTTTCCACAGATTGGCTTCTTTTATTTCCAGAGAGATGTTGATTTTTTTGAGCAAGAGGCTGTCTATGGCGAGGCCTGTACCTATCTGTGCAACTACCTCTTGGGCTTTTTGAGCGAGCTGTTCCCGAAAATGAGGGGGCAGCAAGGGATTTTGTGAGGGCTCCGCTTTGGCTGTCGTTTTGGCTAATAGGTGTATTTGTGCCTCAGGAAGCGCAAGCAAGCCTATTTGCAAATACTCATGCTGCCAATAGTAGTCCCAATCTATTTTTTTGATATAAAATTGAGGAATCTTGGCCATATTGCCTTGCTCATCTTGGTATTGGAGACCACTCAAGGTACAAGCCGCCGTTTCTT
Organism: Thermonemataceae bacterium; assembly: GCA_036788275.1. GTDB lineage: Bacteria > Bacteroidota > Bacteroidia > Cytophagales > Thermonemataceae > DAIQNQ01. The sequence goes on along the minus strand of DAIQNQ010000015.1, from coordinate 28,983 downwards.
TGTCGAGCAAAAAATCCTTTATCTGTATCCGCATTTGGCTGTCGGGTGCGGTCATTTCATAATCCTGCAAATGCAAATAGGCTTTTCCCATCAGAAACCTCTTGAGGGGCAGAGAGTCTTCGGCAGCAGAAACAGCACCAAGCCTGATAGCGCTTACAAATATTTCGCCTTGCTTTATCTCATGCGAAGGCTTCTCAGCGCCCCCTTGCAAAGCAGCCTTCAAGCCTTGCAAATGCAGCGTATCTATCTGTATCTCTTTGGCAAAGCGCTTGAGCAAACCCTCCAAGGCCTCCTCAAAGCGCCTCACAGGGCCAGAAACCACAAGGCTATCTTGTAGCAAGGCTGCTTCTTCCCCAGCAAGTGTATCTGCCAAGGGAGCAGGAGCATCAGGCAAAGCAATACTTATTTGCAAAGATTGGGAAGCAATTTTTTGAGCAAAGAATTTTTTTTGTTGCCAATACGCCGCCCAATCCAAGCCCTGCAATGCCAAGCCTTCTGCAAGTATTGCCTGCTGCGCTTGCTGCCAGTGCAGCGCTTCTACCTGCAGCCCTTGCTTAGATACAAAGTGCAAGCCCTGAAAGCCAAGATCTGTGTCCGTGGTTTTTTGTTGATATTGACCAGAGGCGATATGGGTTTCCTGTAGCCGGAGCGCTATCTGCTCTGGAAGCGCCTGCGACCGAAAAGGAGCTTGTTCGCGGAGGCGGTCTAAGCTAAAGGAAGCATCACGCAAGGTGAGCGCTTCTGTATTTTTTTGTAAAAAAAGCTGCGCATCGCTCACTTCCAAGCCTGCCAGTTCATAATAACGTAGCCAACTTATATCACTTGAGGCAGGAGCTTGTTGGGCTTCATTTCTCTGCAAGGGCAACTGCAAAGAGATACTCGGCGCTTGCAGCTGCCAATAGCCCAGAGAGAGCCCTTGTTGGTACCAGAGTGCTGCCAAATCTATTTTCTGCATAAGGAGTGTTTCAAACGCTGCCTGTAAGCCCTTCTGCTGCCAAGCAAAGCCCAAAAGCGCGCAAAGGCTTTCCTCAGAATTATAATGCAGGCTGTCTAAGCCAAGGGCTTGGACTTGGGCACTGTCTGCATAATGGTAGCCCGCTGCCGAGAGCTTCAGCGCCTCAAGTTGGAGCCTGTCTGTGGGCTGCGGCGCGCCGCTGTTGAGCTGCAATCCTCTCGCCTGAAAGCTCAAGAACGACAAATCGTGCTGTGCAAGTGCTTTGGGAGCAGGCTGCCAAAGGTGTCCACTGGCCTCTTCTACCTCTATATAATCGCAGCGTAGCAACATTTCGGGAGGAGCTTCTTCTTGAAGCAATCTTTCCAAAAAGCCCGCTTCTTTTTCAGAGAAATGCTTTTCGGACAAAGTCCACCATACATCAGGGCGATACAGGCGCAATGCCCCCAGATGCACCTCTTGGCTTTGCAGAAAAGTCTGCCAAGCCCAATGTTCTATATAAAGCTTTTCTAAAGATATTTTTTGTACGGGCGACTGCTCCCAGCGGAGCTTTCCGGCTTCTATGGTAGAATCGCTGCTTCTGAAAGATACCTCTTGCAGCCCCCATACCGCGCCCGAAGCCGAGCGCCCTTCGTATTGTGCGAGATGCACCTGAAGGCTGTCAAAAGCAAAGGCCTCGCCCAACACCAAAGGCGCTAGACGCGCATAAAAGTACAGAAAAGCGTGTTTTTGCTTGCCACGCGGTGTAGTAATATGCAGTGCTGTCGCTGTATTTTCGAGGGAAAGCTCGCCAATGTAGAGCTGCGGTGTGATTTTTTTGATGGCGGCTTGTAGGCGTGGCTGCCAAGGCTGTTCTTCCATTTTTTCGCTGCGCTCAGACACTTTAAAGCCTCCTTTTACTTCCGCTTTATATATATTTACGGCGCTTATACGCAGTGTATCTTCTTGCAAAAATTTGAGCAATTCTATTCCCGAACACTCCAAGCGCCCCACCCGAATATGCCAAGGGGCGATGCTATCTTGTATAGAAGCAGAATCGCCACTTTGCCGGAGCTCCAACTGCTCTAAGGCAAAGGAAAAGCGAAGCCAATAGATATTCACAGCCCCCACAGAAAGCTGCCATTGCTGCGCGCTGCTGCTGCCAACTTCTTTTTCGAGCTGCTTTTTTATAAAAAAAGGCACATAGAGTGTCAGACACAATACGCTTGTGCAGAGCAATATCCCCACCACCGATATAGCACCCAAAAGTATTTTTTGGGCCTTTTTCGATATATTGGCAGGAACAGCTTCTTTATTTGGAGGCATAAAGTGTTGCTTTGAAATTTAAAAATATAAAATATTTTTTGCTTCATTACACAAGTCTTTAAATTTGCGGCCTCTATACTTGTGTTTTGCGTGTATATTTTCTTACTTTTATGTTTCAAATAAAGCGATTTAGATGATAATTTTTCCAGAATATCTTGTTTTAAAAATAAACAAAACTTCACGAATATGAGAATATATTTACTTATCTGTGGGCTGCTGCTGAGTGTAGCATTCGACAGTGCCTTTGCACAAAGCACTTGGGAAAACACCCAAAACACCGGCAAAGGAAAGGTAATCGTACATTTTTTGAATTACCCTCCCTTCTTTTATGAAGAAAACGGTACGCTCAAAGGAGTAGAATACGAACTGTTTGAGGCTTTCATAGATTTTGCGAAGCGCAAATACAATGTAGAAATAGAAGTAGAGTACCGCAAAATTGCCACCTTTACGAAGCTTTACAACGATGTAAAAACAGGCATGCCCGGCAATTTCGGTTTGGCTTCTACTTCTTACACCGAGGAGCGCGCCAAAGAGATAGGTTTTAGCCAGCCTTATATGTCTGATGTGGACATCCTCATCAGCAGTCAAAACCTCCCCATCGTAGCCGACTCAATGGAGTTTGTGAGGGCTTTTAAAGATGCCAAGGGCTTGGCCGCACGCAATACTACCTATGAGCAAGAGATGCAATCGCTCATCAAGAAGTTTCCCAGTCTGAAAGTGGTGTATGTAGAACATACCGAAGAAGTAAAAAATCGTATCAGCAAAGAAAATAACCTCTACGGCTTTTATCCTTTGGCCAGCTACCTGCTCGACCGTAAGAATGGTCTCCGCTTGAAGAGGCAAAACCTATTCAAAATAGAACATCCGGGAGGATTGTGTATGATTTTCCCTATCAACAGCGATTGGCGCAAGCCCGTAGAAGAGTTTTTTGGCAGTAAAGGCTTCGACGAAGTGATGAGGAGCATTCTCAAAAAGAATTTTGGCGATGATATTTTCGATATGGTATTTACCAGAGGGGGCGATATGTCGCTCATCGTAGCCAAAGAAAGGGAAATACAAGAAAAAGAAATTGCCGAAAAAGAAGAGCGCATTGGTCAAACACAAGCCTTGCTCAGCGCCCAGACCGTTTATACTTATATCCTGATTGGAGGAGCAGGCTTGCTGGTACTGGTGGCCATCGGTATCTTCAGCCGCTACCGCGAAAAGCAAAGAACCAACAACATATTAGAGCAGCAAAACAACCTGATTGAAACACAAAAGAAGCAACTTGGCAAAACCAATAGCCAGCTCACGCAGCTCAACCAAGAGATTGCCGCCCAGCGAGATGAAATCTCCCAAACAAAGGATGTGTTGGAAGTGCAAAATAAAAAGATGAGCGACAGTATCCGTGCGGCAAAGTCCATACAAACCGCTCTTTTGCCTTTTGAAAGCAGAATGAACGGCGCCTTTCAAGATTATTTCATCATCTGGCTGCCCAAAGATGTGGTATCGGGCGATTTTTACTGGCTGGCCGAAGTGGAAAAATACACCTTCATTGCCGCCATTGATTGTACAGGCCATGGCGTACCGGGTGCTTTCATGAGTATGTTGGGCTATGCCTTGCTCAATGAGATTGTAAACTTGGAAGAAACTTTGGAGCCTGCCGAAATCCTGCAAAAGCTTCACCACGGTATCAATACCGCCCTCAAACAAGACCAAGTACAAGAGCAACACGGCATGGACGTGTGCCTTTGTCGTATAGAAAAAACAAGCGACGAAGAGCGCCACGTGGTATTTGCAGGTGCCAAAAGACCTCTCTATTTTATTCAAGGAGGCAAACTGGCCAAAATGGCGGGCGACCGCCTCAGTTGCGGCGGAAAGGCCCTCAGCGAAGACATTAGCTTCAGCAATTACAGCATTCACCTCCATAAAGACGATATCCTCTATCTCACCACCGATGGCTACGCCGACACCCCCAATGCCGAAAGAAAACGTATCGGGACGGCGCAGTTTGAGGGTTATCTGAAAGAATATGCCCCTTTCCCGCTGAAATGGCAAAAAAACAAGCTGATTCAGAATATCCAAGATTTCCAACAACAAGAGGAACAACGTGATGACGTAACCATCATCGGAGTAAAACTCTAAAAAAATAAGTAACAGAAGCCTTGTACGAAGAGGCTTCTGTTGCTTATGATATATTTGCTAAGGTTTTCTAAAAGAATCTATGTTGAAAAAAACCTAAGTCCCACTTTTTTGTTATATCTTTGTATTGAGAATTGTTCTGAATAATTTTTTACTCAAACTATCATCCCTTTTATGAGCAAGAGCAATGAAAATGATATTCTGGAAGAGCACATCAACTCTGACTATAAATATGGCTTTGTTACCAATATAGAATCTGACGAAGCTCCTAAAGGCTTGAACGAAGACACCATCCGTTTTATTTCTGCCAAAAAAAATGAACCGGCTTGGATGCTCGAATGGCGCTTAAAGGCTTATCACCATTGGCTTACTATGCAAGAGCCGCATTGGCAAAATGTACAATATCCGGCTATTGATTATCAAGACATTATCTACTATTCCGCTCCCAAGCAAAAGATAAACCCCAAAAGCCTTGACGAAATAGACCCAGAACTTCGCAAAACTTTTGAAAAGTTGGGCATCTCTTTAGACGAGCAAAAGCGCCTTACGGGTGTGGCCGTAGATGCCGTGATAGACAGCGTGTCTATTGCTACTACTTTCAAATCTAAATTGGCCGAGTTGGGCATTATCTTTTGTTCTATGAGCGAAGCGCTGGAAAACCACCCCGACTTGGTACGCAAGTACTTGGGCTCGG
>DAIQNQ010000015.1:0-23811 GCA_036788275.1 Thermonemataceae bacterium | reverse complement strand
ATGAGCGAAGCGCTGGAAAACCACCCCGACTTGGTACGCAAGTACTTGGGCTCGGTAGTACCCGTAGGCGACAACTACTTCTCGGCACTCAATTCGGCAGTATTTAGTGATGGGTCTTTTGTCTATATCCCCAAAGGAGTGCGCTGCCCGATGGAGCTTTCTACCTATTTCCGTATCAATGCTGCCAATACAGGCCAATTTGAGCGTACACTTATTGTAGCAGATGAAGGCAGCTATGTGAGCTATCTGGAAGGTTGTACCGCTCCCATGCGCGACGAAAATCAGCTTCACGCTGCTGTGGTAGAATTGATTGCAATGGACAATGCTGAAATCAAATACTCGACCGTGCAAAACTGGTATCCCGGCGACAAAGAAGGCAAAGGCGGTATATATAACTTTGTAACCAAAAGAGGTATTTGTGCCGGAAAGCACTCCAAAATTTCTTGGACACAAGTGGAAACAGGCTCGGCCATCACTTGGAAGTACCCCTCGGTAATTCTGAAAGGTGATTACTCTATCGGAGAGTTTTATTCGGTAGCCGTAACCAACAACTACCAACAGGCCGATACCGGTACCAAAATGATTCACATAGGCAAACATACCAAAAGCCGTATCGTATCGAAAGGTATCTCCGCAGGCTTCAGCCAAAACTCTTACCGAGGCTTGGTAGAAGTACACAAAAGAGCCGAAAATGCACGCAACTTCTCGCAATGCGATTCGCTGCTGCTCGGCGACAAGTGTGGCGCGCATACTTTCCCTTATATCGAAGTAAAAAATAACCAAGCCGTAGTAGAACACGAGGCCACCACTTCCAAAATTGGTGAAGACCAGATTTTCTACTGCAACCAGCGCGGTATCAATACAGAAGCGGCAGTAGCCCTTATCGTAAATGGATACGCCAAAGAGGTGCTCAACCAGCTCCCTATGGAGTTTGCCGTAGAAGCCCAAAAACTTTTGGCCATCTCTTTAGAAGGAAGCGTAGGCTAAGCAGCTCGCTGCCACACTACATAAAAAATAAAGCTCGGTACTTTGGTACTGAGCTTTATTTTTTTGGTGTAAATCTGTCTTATTTTCTACAAAATTCATTATTATTGTAAATGGCATCTGCCTGCATGCGTGCTTTCAGATAAAGTCCCAAAAGCCTTTTTTTACGTAAATAGCAACTTTGACAATCATCTCCTTACAAAAATGAAAAAGATTATTGTAGTTTTTATTTTGCTGAGTCTTGGGCTGATTGCCTACTTCCAATATGTACAGTACCGCAAGTTTTCGCCGCCGCAAACTTACGACTACCCCATCAAGCAAAAAGGCATAGACATCCTCTATCACGACCAAAAACTTGTAAACCAATACTTTGAAGAAGCCTACCGCATTGGTGCTTTTGCCCGCGAGGTATGGTACAAAGACCAAATAGATGTGCGCTTTGCTGACCAAAATGCCCCTCAGAGCCGTGCCGCCGCCCAACACTACCAGCACACGCTGAGCCGCCTAAAAGCCATAGAAATGCGCTTGGAGCAGTCTTATCGTCTCAAAGAACAAGGCTTCGACAATACTGCGATTCGCTTTATTGAAGAAAAAGGCATTGCCCCGGAGCAATATGAATTATTCCGCTTGTTTGAGGGCAAAATCCTGCGCTTCGGAGAAGAAAGCGCCGAAATATGGCACTTGCAGCGCTTGCTCAACAAAAAAGGCTATCCGGTACGTATAGATGGCAAATACAATGAGGAAACCCGGACAGCGGTAAAGGAATTTCAGGAGAAAATCAGACACTTTCCCTCTGGTATAGCCGATACCTTCACCATTAGCTTTTTACTGCGATGAACCCCGAAACTCCTCCCGGAAACAACGACAAAATCCTTACCTTCTTGGATATGTTTGAGGAGGCCTTCAAGGAGCAACAGCAACAGCTGAGGCGATATATTGAGCTGGAAATGAAGGAGCTCAAGGAGGAACTGAACCACCGCACGGACTTCAGGCAAGTGGTAGAGCCGGCCATAGACCAAAAGGTAATCAAGATTAAAGCTGAGATAGACAACCTCTCCGGCGAGCTGATTGTGCGTAACATCAAGCAGCAAATCAGAGAGTCGCAGCCCGAAATGATTGATGCTCTCTATCCAATTATCGGCAAGTTGATTAAAAAATATGTGCAAACAGAGCTGGAAAATATCACCGAAAATATCAACCAACAAATAGACAATACCTTCTCTTGGGAAAGTATGCGCAGGGAGTTTTTGAGCTTGTTTGGTATCAAAGAGAAAGATATGCTCCTCAAGCAGGCCACCGCCCCGCAAATCTTGGAAGCCTACATTATTTTTCAGGAATCAGGGCTGCTGCTCGGCCAGTATAGCCGCCAAGATGTGTTAGACCGCGACCTAGTGGCAGCCATGCTTACAGCCATCAAATCTTTTATGCGCGATGCCTTTGCCCAGGGTACTGTTGGCGACCTCGATATGATTGAGTACGGCCAACAGAAAATCATTGTACTTAATTTTCAACGTTATTATTTTGTAGCCGTTTCAGCGGGTATTGTGGACAGGGCTTTCAAAGAAAAAGTACTCGACTACCTGCGCCTCTTTAATGAGGCTCACTTGGCTTCTTTGGAAGATGCCCAGCTGCAAAACAAAGATTTCTCCCAGCTTTTTGAAAGACACTGGCGAAATTTTCATAAATTCAGTCCTATTATTCAAAAAACAAATGAGCTCACCAAGCATATTAAGCAAAAAGGTAATTCTGATTGGAAATTTTGGCGTTGGTAAAACCTCGCTCACAAGGCGCTTTGTGTATCAAAAGTTTTCAGATGAGTACCTCACCACACTCGGAGTCCGTATTGATAAAAAAGAGGTAAACGTAGGCAATAAAAGTCTCCACCTTATTTTATGGGATATTGCCGGAGAGGTAAGCCAAGAAAAAGTGAATAAATCCTACTACTTGGGGGCGCATGCGGTGATTTATGTATTCGACATCTGCCGCCCTACTACCTACATGCACTTGGCCGAAGACATCGCTTATGTACACGCACTTCTCCCCAAAGCACCCTGCCTCATCGTGGCCAACAAATACGACCTCTACGACAAAGATGAACTCCCCCACCTGCCATTGCCCATTGATTTTGTGAGCAGCGCCAAAACCGGGCACAACGTGGAAGAGCTCTTTCAAGTATTGGCGCAGCGCCTGCTGGCAGCACCGCCCCAGCCCTAAAATCTATAAAACTACCCACTATGAACATGTATGCCAATCTTTTTCAGCAACTTATAGGAAAATACGAAGCCAAGATTATCCAATACTTGCTTTGCAACAGTGGTGGCGACTTGCTGGTATCCAACAACTCCCTCATACGCCTGCAATCGCGTATTGGCGAAAACCTCTTCAACCTTTTTCCGGCTTTAGAAGCCCTCCGCGACGACATACTGGCACTCTCCAAAGAGCGCAGCCAGATATTCTTGCCGCGCGTCGAAACCAACTCCCCCGACCTCAAGGGCATTTATGACTATACCATCGAAAAAATCTTTTTTCGCGACAAACCCTATCTCTTTGTAGTAATTCACGACAACACCCTGCACAACCACTACTGGACACACGTACAGCAAGAACGCAACGATGCCGTGATTGCCAAAGAACTCTCCGACCTGAAACTCTACACCGAAGTACTCCAAGAAGAGGTACAAAAACGGACGCAAGAGCTGTCCGAGAAAAACCAGCGTATCCAAGAAAGCATCGAATATTCTAAGTTGATTCAACAGAGTATTTTGCCGGAGGAGCCACTCTTCAAAAACCCTTATTTCGAGACTTTCGTACTCTACCAGCCCAAAGACATCGTCAGTGGCGATTTCTACTGGTTCAGTGAGCGCAGCAGCCATTCCTTTTATCTTGCCGTAGCCGATTGCACAGGCCATGGTGTGCCCGCAGCTATGCTTTCGGTGGCAGGCAGCTTGTTTCTCAACGAAATCGTGCAGAGTGCCGACTTGCAGCAACCTGCCGCTATCTTAGAAGCCCTCGACCTGAAAGTTCGCCAGCTCTTTACGCATCGCTACCCCCACCAGAGCCTCAGCGACGGTATGGAAATAGGCTTGCTCTATTTTGACCACCCCAGCCAAACCCTCAGTTTTTCGGGAGCACGCAACAAGTTGATTTATTTTAATCAGGGAGAAATGTTTGAGTTTGAAGGCAACCGACGTGCCATCAACGGTATTTCGGCAAGCAATAAACCCTTTGAAAACCATTACATTCCTTTTGAGCAGGGCGATATGTTTTACTTGTATTCCGACGGATACCCCGACCAATTTGGTGGAGAAAATGGACAAAAATATCTTCAAAAAAATTTTATCCAATACCTCCGACAGATTCAGCAGCTACCACTCTATCAGCAAAAATACTTGCTTTTGAAAAATTTTGATACTTGGAAAGCCCATTTCGAGCAAACCGACGATGTGTTGGTATTAGGCATGCGGGTGATCTGAGAGAAAATGTCGCAGCTCTTGCTCTATGGCGGCATAAAGCTGCAAAAGCTCTTCTGTAAGGCCTTCGATACGGGTATGGTCGTGCTGAACCGCCAAGCTGAGTTGTTCGAGCAGGTTCTGGAAAGTCCAATTTCCCAAAAGTGTACAAGAAGGCTTTACTTTGTGAATCATCATTTGAATGGCCGGCAGGTCTTTCTCTGCCACCACCTTTTGTAGCTCTTCCATGTGGGCATTGCTTTCTTTGAGCAGCGCTTCGGCAAGCTCATACATAAAAGCAGTATCGCCGAGGGTGCTTTTTTCGAGCGCCTTGAGGTCAATAAAAGACCAAGCTGCCTCCACTTTGGCCAATACCCGATGCAAAAGCAAGTGCAAGGCCTGAGAATCAAAAGGTTTGCGCAAATAGCCGCTAATCAGCTGTCCCTCTATGTCGTTGCTACTCGTACCGCTCAGTATCACCACCGGCAGCTGTGCCAGCTGCATGTCGAAGCGAATACTACGCATAAGCTGCTCCCCTGTCAGGCCGGGCATGTGCCAGTCGCTGAGCAATATATCAAAGCGCTGTTTCTCTAAGGTCTCAAGTATTTGGCTTACATTCTTGACGGCAGTTACCTCGAAGCCCAAGTCTTCAAGGCATTTTTTCAGGTAAAGCAAGTTGATGGCATTGTCGTCGGCAATGAGTGCTTTCAGATGATAGAAGCGAGAAGCCATAGGTGCGGGTTGCGGCTCGGACTCATCTAAATCAAAGGGCAGCTCAAACATAAAAGTAGTGCCTCTCTGGGGGATGCTCTCTATTTGCAGTGTGCCTCCTTGCAGCTCTACCAGCTGCTTCACGATGGTAAGCCCCAAGCCTGTGCCTCCAAAAAGGCGAAAAGTATCGGTACCTGCCTGCTCAAAAGGCGCAAAGATAGTATCCAATTTTTCGGGGGGAATGCCAACACCCGAATCTGTTACTTCAAAGTAGAGCCTTACTTTGCGCTGTTCGGCTTTGATAAGGCGCACCACCACTTTGATACCCCCCTTTTGGGTAAATTTTACCGCATTGCTGATAAGGTTGTAGAAGATTTGCGCCAAGCGCGTAGAATCGCCCAATAAGCGCATAGGCACTTGTGGAGAGATGTCTATCTTCAAATTTAAGTTTTTTTGCTGAAGCAAATCCACAAAAGAAAGGCGTACCTGTGCGATAGTATCTTTGAGATGGAAAGGCGCTTTCTCAAAGTGCATCTTTCCGGCTTCGGCCTTCGTCAGGTCGAGCAAATCGTTGGTAATAGTGCGCAAGTGCTTGCTGGCAGTGAGTATGCCTGTCAGGTACTCGATGTCTTGGGGGCGGTGGCTGGCTTTGAGCAATACCTCCGAAAGCCCCAACACCCCCTGCACGGGCGCTCTGAGCTCGTGGATGATTTGTGCCAAGAGTTGGTTTCGGAAGGCCTTGGCACGCTCCAATTCCGATTTTTGAAGTTGTAAGATTTGGTTTTCGAGTGCCATTTGTTGATTTTTGGCCTCCAAAAACTCACTCGCCAAAGAAGCAATGCGTCCGGCTTGTCGGGTTTGCAAGGCCAGCTGGGCATCTTGGGTGATGTCTTCAATAATCCAAAAGATATTTTCTTCGCCGTGGGCTGTATGCTTGGTAAAGGTAAAGTTCAGGATACGATTGGCCATGTTCTCCCAGTTGATTTGCAGCTGGGGAATCAGTAGTTCTTCCTGCAAATGCAGCACCGTACTCTCTAAGCCTTCCAAGAAAGGTACTTCTTGGAAAATCATCCGCCCCAAATAGCGCGAAGACAAATCGAAAAGCGTATCGCAGCTGGCTACCAGCTGCCCCTCCGAAGAGATTTGGGCAAACTGATACTTCTGTAATTGCTTAAGAAATACGCTTTTATAATGGCTGATAAAGTCCATTGCTTTGGTTAATTGATATAAAGTGATGTCTTGGTATGCTTTCAAAGAAACTCAGCGCTCCTCCACGATGTCTCCGCGGCTCACACTCAGGATTACCCCTATCGAAATCCCCGTAAAAAGCAAAGACGTACCTCCCATACTGAGCAGCGGCAGCGGCAAGCCCGTAATGGGTATCAGGCCTACGGCTACGGCCATATTGACCATCGCTTGGATTACCAAGCTGAAGGAAAGCCCCGCGGCCAAAATCCCCCCAAAAGCCCGATTGCTCCGTGCCATAATCATCATTCCCCGATACAGCAATGCCAAGTACAAAAAGACCACAAAAGCCCCACCCACTAAACCGTACTCTTCTACAATTACGGCAAAGATAAAATCTGAATACGGATAAGGGATAAAGTTGCGCTGGTCGCTGTTGCCGGGACCTTTGCCCGATATGCCACCCGTAGCAATAGCAATATACGATTGTTGTGCCTGAAAAGGCGCTTTGTCGGTATCTTTATAGCTTTCTATAAAAGCATTGATACGGCTCTTCACTGTGGCTCCGCGCTGCCCCACCACCAAGGCCAAAGAAATAGACAAGCTGCCCACCAAGAGCAATACCAGAAAATAACGGATGGGCACACGCCCAATAAACATAATCAGCAAGCTGGTCATGAAAAGTATCAGCGCGCTGGAGAAGTTACTCAAACCGATAATGGCACAGATAAGCCCCACCCAAGCAAACATAGGAGCGATACTGCTTTGCAGGCTTTCGATATTTTGCTGCCTTCTGGAGAGCATGGCCGAGAGGTGCGCAATCAGTGCCAGCTTGGCCAAGTCGGAAGGCTGAAAGGATTGGTTGATAAAAGGAATGGTAATCCAGCGAGAGGCATCGTGGATGGTAGTCCCAAACTTGAGGGCAATCAGCAGCAAAGGCACAGATAAGTACAAGGCCAAAAGCGAGAGGCGTGCGTAAAAGCGGTAATCTATACGATGCGCCACCCACATCACTACCAAAGCCAGAATTACCAATTTAGAATGGCGCAGCAAGTAGCTTTCGGGGTCGGTAAGGGTCTTGTAAGCGAGGGTTTGGGTAGCACTGTACACCACAAGGATGCTTAATACCGAAAGTGCCACCACGATATACCAGATAATGGGGTCGCCTTTGAAGTATCGGTTGGCTTCTTGTGGGGTGTAGAGGTCTTCCATAGAGTTGGACTAATATACTACTGATATTTGGTTGTATGCTTCCCTCCTTCTAAGAAGCGAGGGGCGGCATGATGGGTAGTTTTTTGATGCTTTTTTTACAAAAGACTTATGCTTGGGTATCTAAACCAATATAAATGCTTTGAGTTTGTGTAAGCTCAATGTTCTTCTATAAGCCAAGAGCAAGCTTCTTGTAAGGAAGAAAATACTGCATTTTGGAGGATGGCCGCCTCATAACGCTTTTCGACACGAAAAGGCAACAAGTGCTGCTGCAAGATAATGGCCAGCTTGCTGCCCATGCCCAGCGCCTTGGCCAGGCGAGGATACCACTGTTGCAAAGACCAAACCGTATCGCCGGAGAGATAATACTCCTTGTTTTGCTGATTGAGCAGTATCTTCTTGATACTCCTCTGCTGCGCCACACAGAGCAGCTCTTCGAGGCTCTGCCGATACAGCTCGCCACAGCAGTAGCCCTCGTGCCACTCCAACTGCAAGTAGCCAAGCGGATGGTAAGAGATGCGAGCGGTATCGTGGCTGATGAGTATCTCCATAGGAAGCAAGACCTACGCGTATTTTGATTAAAACACTGAAATCTTCACATATCTCTTCGGATTTTTCCTTAAATCTATCAAGAGTTTGTCAAGGTTGGCCGAGAGGTTGGTAAGGTTGTTATAGAGCGAGTCGTTATTTACCAAAGCACCCATAGTACCCTCTCCTTTGTTGATTTTGGTCAGGAGCATTTCGAGTTGCTTCACCGAGTTGTTGGCATGCTCTACGGTTTCTTTGAGTTTGGCTTGGCTGAGCGAGTCGGCAAAATTATCCAATTTCTTTACGATAGGCTTAAAGCTCTTCTCTGTTTCTATGAGATTGCCGCTCAAATCCTTCAAATTTCTTGTAATTCCGTTCAAGTTGCTTTGGTTTTCAGTCAGGAGCATATCCATCTTGCCTCCCAAGCCATTGTAGGTATTGACAGTCGTTTTGAGCGACTCGCCCAAGCCCTCGAAGCTATCGAGCATGCGATTCACTTTGCTCATCAGGCTGTCGGTTTTTTGGATAATTGGATCAGCCTGATCCATCACTCTGGCCATCATGCCATTTTCGGCAAGCGAGGCCAAGGTATCGCCGGAGGGGTGCGCTTCGGAAGCCGTGGTAAGCAGTATTTCTATCATTTTTCCTCCTATCAGGCCATTGTCTTTGAGCAAGGCCTTGGAGCCTTTCTTCATGGCAATATCATTGCGAACTTGCAGCTTTACAAGCACTTGATTGTTTTGATTTTGTAAAATCTGGATACTGTTTACGCGCCCCACCGCAAAGCCATTAATCACCACCGGCTCCGATACAGTAAGACCGTTAATATCCTCATAAACAACATAATAGTAATTGCTGCTGCTAAAAAAATCAGAGCCTTTCAAAAAATTAAAACCTAAATACAACAGTAAAAGAGAGGTAAAGCCCAATATACCTATTTTCAGTTCTTTGGAGAGTTTCATGCCTACGCGCTGGTTATGCTTTTTGCAAATATAGCATTTCCTTTGATAACATTGATTGTATATAGCCAAGATTCCGCCGCTTTGGCTATCTTTTTTGTCTTCAGAAAACAAAGCTATCACTTTCCCTTCCAGTAGCTACTCCCCCCCAGCAGGTGCATCTGCCTTTGGATATGCGCTTGGCGGGTATTAACATACCAATTGGGGTTTTTGGCCGAAAAGATGCGCGGATTGGGCAATACCGCCGCCAAGCGGGCGGCCTCGTAACTGTTGATGGCGGCGGCACTTTTTCCAAAAAAGCGCCGCGCAGCAGCCTCCACTCCAAAAGTACGCTCGCCCATTTCGGCCACATTCAGATACACCTCCATGATGCGCTCCTTGCTCCAAAAAAGCTCTATCAGCACCGTGAAATACACCTCCAAGCCTTTGCGTACATAGCTGCGCCCATTCCACAGGAATACGTTTTTGGCTACCTGCTGGCTGATAGTGCTGGCACCACGCTTTATTTTGCGGGTTTTATTTTCTTCCATCGCTCTTTTGATGGCTGCAAAGTCGAAGCCCTCGTGTCTCAGAAAGTTTTGGTCTTCTGAGGCAATCACCGCCACGGCCATTTCGGGAGCAATACGCGAAAGAGGTGTCCAATGATAATAAATCGTACCATCAGCAGCCTTACTCTGCTTGCCCTCCCAGCTGCGCTGGAGCATCAAGCTGGTAAAAGGTACAGGCACCCAGCGCAACACAAAGACCCAAACGATGCTGAGCACGATACTCCACAGAAAAGCTTTCCACAGAAAAGTAAAAAAGCGCCGCAAACGGCTCGGTGCCAGAGTATCTGTGGAGACTGCCGGGTCAGGAACGAGAGGTTCGTCGGGGGAAGGGATTTCGCTCATTGCTGAGAATATTTTATTAGTAAAAACAACTTACAAAACAACAATTTTTTCACGCTCATCTGTTGCTATACAGGAAATTATTTTACTTTTGATGAAATTTACTACTCCTACCTTACTTTTACAAAAAATCAGCCCCAAAAGATGAAGACCAAACTTACTTTGTTGAGCTTATTAGTTTTTTCCCTGAATTTATGGGCGCAAGAGCGCACCTTGCCTCCAGATACCGTATTATCGCTTACAGAAAATACCGTTACCATCAAGGGTGTAAAGATAGACTACACTGCCACCGTGGGCACAATGCCGGTTTGGGACAATGAAGGCAAAAAAATAGCTTATGTACAATACACCTACTACAAACGAAAAAACATAGCAAAACCCGAAGAACGCCCCCTACTTTTTTCCTTCAATGGAGGCCCCGGCTCGGCTTCTGTTTGGATGCACTTGGCCTATACAGGCCCTCGTATCCTGAAAATTGACGATGAAGGCTATCCGGTACAACCTTATGGCTTCAAAGAAAATCCTTATTCGGTACTAGACGTAAGCGATTTGGTGTATGTAAACCCCGTCAATACAGGCTATTCGCGCACCATACCCTTAGATGGCAAGGAGGTGGACAAGTCTAAGTTTTTTGGTATCAATGCCGACATCAAATACTTGGCCGAATGGATGAATACTTTTGTAACAAGGTACAAGCGCTGGCCTTCGCCCAAGTACATCATCGGAGAAAGCTACGGCGGTACAAGAGTAATGGGACTCTCATTAGAATTACAAAACAGCCAGTGGATGTACCTCAATGGGGTGATTATGGTGTCGCCCGCAGATTATAAACTTTACCGCAGCGATAGCCCCGCCAACGATGCCTTGAATTACCCTTATTTTACGGCTACTGCTTGGCATCACAAAGTATTGCCCGGTGATTTGCAGGCAAAAAGCCTCGAAGAAGTACTCAAAGAAATAGAAAGCTATACCGTCAATGAGGTGATTCCGGCCATGTCGGAAGGAGGTTTTATCAGCGAACAAAGAAAAAATGAGGTGGCCAAACAGTTGGCTCGCTACACCGGACTGAGTGCGCGCGATTTCTTAGACAACAATCTCTCTGTCAGCCCACAGTACTTTTGGAAGCATCTGCTCAAAGAAAAAGGAGGCTATACGCTTGGGAGACTCGATTCTCGGTATTTGGGCATAGACAAGCGCTTGGCAGGCGATGCCCCCGATTATAACGCCGAGCTTACCTCTTGGTTACATTCTTTCACTCCGGCCATCAACCATTATTACAGCACGGAGCTAAAGCTCAAGACAGATGTAAAATACAATATGTTTGGCCCGGTACAACCTTGGAACAATGAAAATGACAATACCCGTGAAAATCTAAGGCAGGCCATGGCACAAAACCCCTATTTGCATGTCTTGATACAATCGGGCTATTATGATGGGGCTACTACCTACTTCGCAGCCAAATTTACGATGTGGCAAAGCGACCCCAGCGGAAGGCTCAAAGACCGATTTACTTTCAAAGCTTACAAAAGCGGGCACATGATGTACCTCCGCAGAGCAGACCTTGAAAGTGCCAACGAAGACCTGCAGAATTTTATTAAAAATACCCAAACCCAAGGAAAGTCTGCCAAATACTAAGGCTTTTGCAAAAGGTACTCTTCGCCATTATGCACTTCCTCCAAATGCAAAGCCTCGGCCTCGGTATATAAGCGTGAGCGTACCAAAAAGCGCAAGCCCAAGGGTATTTCCAAAGAAAAGCTCGCCCCTCTGCCCGGTGTAACATCTATGAGCAGCTGTGTGTGCTTCCAGTATTCAAATTGGTCGGCACTCATAAAAAAATCACAGCCGTGGATATGACCTATCCAGAGGTCATTGCTACCCACCCGAAACTCGCCTTCGGCAAAACACATGGGCTGTGAGCCATCGCAGCAGCCCCCGCTTTGGTGAAACATCAAAGCGCCGTGTTGGGCGCGCAGGCGGTCTATTACCTCGCAGGCGGCTTCGCTCACCAATACTCTTTTTATCTTTTCCATAAATTACTTTAAAGGCTATTTGAATGAAGTGAAGATTATCCTCTCAAACCATTAAGAAGTGAAGATACATTAAGAATTTGCTTATGAATGGTTTCCGCATTCGCATGTACCAAATTATAAAAGCCTTCGGCAAGCGTACTTACCGAAGGCAGTGTTGATACACATCAAAGCTGATTAAAAGAATCCGAGTTTGTTTTTGCTGTACGAGATGAGCATATTTTTATTTTGGCGATAGTGTGCCAGCATCATCTTGTGGGTTTCGCGGCCAAAGCCCGACTTCTTGTAGCCACCAAAAGGTGCGTGAGCAGGATAGGCGTGGTAGCAGTTTACCCATACCCTTCCGGCCTGAATGGCGCGGGGCACTTGGTACATCTCGTGAGCATCGCGCGTCCATACGCCTGCACCAAGTCCATATAGGGTATCATTGGCAATTTCAATGGCCTCTTCGGTAGTTTTGAAGGTAGTAACACAGCTTACCGGACCGAAGATTTCCTCTTGGAATACCCGCATTTTGTTGTGGCCTTTCAGCAGGGTAGGTTCTATGTAGAAGCCGTCTTTCAGGCCGTCCACATATTTAGCTTTGCCTCCGGTGAGCACTTGCGCCCCTTCTTCTATACCGATATTGATGTAGGAAAGAATTTTTTCGTACTGGTCTTTGGAGGCCTGCGCACCCATCATAGTCTCAGGGTCGAGGGGATGCCCCATTTTGATAGCTTCCACACGGACGATGAGCCTTGCGATAAAGCGCTCATAAATGCTCTCGTGCACCAAAATACGTGAAGGACAAGTACATACCTCGCCTTGGTTGAGGGCAAACATAGCCGCTCCTTCCAAGCATTTGTCGAAGAAGGCATCGTCGGCATCCATCACACTGGGGAAGAATACATTGGGCGACTTGCCTCCCAACTCCATCGTCGCCGGAATGATGTTTTCGGAAGCGTACTGCATAATAAGCCTTCCCGTGGTAGTTTCGCCTGTAAAGGCTACTTTCGAGATGCGTGGTGAGGTAGCCAAGGGCTTGCCTGCTTCCGGCCCGAAGCCGTTTACTACATTGATTACACCTTTGGGAAGTACCTCTTTAATCAAATCCATCAGCATCAAAATTCCTACGGGTGTTTGCTCGGCAGGCTTGATGACTACCGTACAGCCTGCGGCAATGGCGGGAGCGAGCTTCCAAGTGGCCATGAGCAAGGGGAAGTTCCAAGGAATAATCTGCCCTACCACACCGATAGGCTCGTGGATATTGAGCGATACAGTATGCTCATCTAATTCCGACACGCTGCTTTCTTCGGCGCGAATCACTCCGGCATAGTAGCGAAAATGGTCTATGGCCAAGGGCAAATCGGCGGCCTTGCTTTCACGTATGGCTTTGCCATTGTCAATGGTTTCGACAGCGGCCAGATAATCTAAGTTTTTCTCCATAATATCGGCAATGCGCAAAAGCACGGCACTGCGCTCTGCTACGGAGGTTTTCGACCAAGTTTTGAAGGCTGCGTGTGCGGCATCCAAGGCCAGCTCAATGTCTTCTTTGGTCGAGCGTGCTACTTTGGTGATGGTGCCGCCATCCACAGGTGAGATGTTGTCGAAGTATTCTCCCTTTACAGGGGCTACCCATTCGTTATTAATAAAATTGTCGTAATGCGACTTGAAGCTGGGGCGCGCTACAAGACGCTCTTTCTGCACGAGGGTTTCCATACAATATTGATTTTAAGATGAATAAAATTTTAATTTGTGATTTTAATTTTTTAACTTAACAAAGATATTCTGGTATTATGACAATCTATTTGTCTATCCTATCATAGAATTATACTATCCTATCATTTCGGAAATTCTGCGAAAAACACTTCCCAATACAAAAACAATTTCAAGCATATCAAAATCAAAATAGTATGTCTTCCAATTCACGATTCTCCCCCCAAGCTCAGGCGCTTACCCCCATGCGCGACTTACAGACGCTCGTAGAGCATCGCTCTGTGTATAGCCTCCAAGACTGCGAACTGAACATCTTTGAAACACACCAATACAGCCAACAGGTACGGCTCTGCTTTAGCAGTCTCACCTTTACCTCGATGCTACGCGGCAAAAAAGTCATGCACCTTTCCGGCAAGCAGCAGTTCGACTACCTGCCCGGCGAGTCGGTGATTGTACCCGAAAATGAAGAAATGGTGATTGACTTCCCCGAAGCCAGCCTCCAAAAACCTACGCAGTGTATTGCTTTGGCCATTGATAGCCAGAAAATTAAAGACACCTTAGAGCAGCTCAACGAACGCTTTGCCAAGGTAGAGACACAAGACCGATGGGAGATTAGCCAAACGCATTTTCACTTGCACAACAGCCAAGAACTTACAGGTACGATCAACAGACTGATACACATCTCCAAAGAAGACAATCAAGCCAAAGATATTTTTGCCAACTTGGCCTTGCAGGAGCTGCTCATCAGGCTGATGCAAACACAAGCCCGCAAGGTAATTTTTGAAGATTACCAAAAGTATATCAACTCACATCGCTTTGCTTATGTAGTGAAGTTTATTCAGGAGCATCTTGCCGAAAACCTGAGCGTAAAGCAGCTCAGCCAGATGGCCTGCATGAGCGAGCCACATTTTTACAGAAGTTTCAAAAGAGAGTTGGGCATTGCGCCAATGGAGTATGTGCTGCAAGAAAGGCTCAAATTGGCCAAGCAGCTCCTGCGCAATCCGGCCATGAGCATTACAGATGTGTGTTTCAGGGTGGGTTTCAATAGCTTGGCCTATTTTAGCAGCGCTTTCAAAAAGCAAGAACAGATAAGTCCCAAAAAATACCAAGAGCTACACACCATGCCGCGTGGCTAAGCCGCACGCCTGATAAGCAGCCAAATTACCACTGGCGCACCTATTAGCGCCGTAACTGCATTGATGGGGAGAATATAGGTACTATGAAAAAGCCGCGTAGCGATGTCGCAAAAAAGCATCAAAAGTGCCCCCAGTAGCGCACAAAGCGGAATGAGCAAGCGGTGGTCAGCACTGCGAAAGAGTGCCCTGCAAAGGTGCGGTACGGCAATGCCCACAAAGCCAATAGGCCCGCAAAAGGCTGTTACACTTCCGGCCAATAAACTGCTGTTGAGGATTACTACCCAGCGCACTCGCCGTAGATTTACGCCCAAGCTGCAAGCGTAGCGCTCACCCAGAAGCAGAATGTTCAAAGATTTGGCAATGCCTGCGCTCAAAGCCAAAGCGACCATTACCAAGCAAGCCAATACCTGTAATTGGGCAAAGTCTAAGCCGCCCAAATCGCCGAAAGTCCAAAGCAAATAATCTTTAATCTGCTCCGGTGCACTGAAATACTGCCAAAGTCCTACCAAAGCCCCCGTGAGCGTACCAATCATCAAGCCCACAATCAACAGCGTAACACTGTCACGCACCAAGCCCGCCAGCGCCAACACCAACAACATTACCACCAAAGCACCCGCACTGGCCGCCGCTGCCATCAGCCACAGACCTTGCAAGCCCCAAAGCGTAGCTCCCACAAAGCCCCCCGAAGCCAATACCAAAGCGGCCACCCCCAAGCTTGCTCCGGCACTGATGCCCAAAATAGAAGGACTCGCCAAGGGATTGGCAAAGAGGGTTTGCATTTGCAAGCCGGCTACGGCCAAGGCAGCCCCCACCAAAATTGCTCCCAAGGCTTTGGGCAAGCGTATTTTGAAGAGGATGCTTTCCCAGACAGCTTCTTGAGGCAGGCCGCCCAAAAGTATGTTGAGCAGGGCTTTGGGGGGAATATGCACCGCCCCCAGATACAAATCAACAAAAAATAAAAGCGGAAGCAAGAAGAGTAAAGCCACTATCAGCCACACTTTCTTTTGGTTTTGCCTCATTCGGTAGGGCATTTTTGGTAGAAGTACAATTCGTGCGTGGGCAGCAAGTTGGGGTACAAGATTTTCACCAAGTCGGCCAATACCACATCAGGCTGTACCACACCCGCCTCCCAATAGTCATTGCCGCCTTTGGGATGCTGGCGCTTATTGCGCAAATATACGGCGCGCTCTCTGAAAGCCCGCAAATCTTGATAGCGCTTGTCGGCAGCGGCGATGGCTTGGAGCGAAGCCCCTGCGTCGGGCTGTATCCAGCAATCGGCCTCCAGCACTTGGGCATATACCTCCTCAAAAGACAACGGCAGGCTGCCGCTGTCTTCGCTACTTTGCCAAGGGTATTGTGCGCCAGCATCGCGCAGAAAATGGGCGGCAAAACTTTGCCCTCCGGGTACATACCAAGTGCCTTTGTAGGCAGCTCCGGTAAATACAGTTTTCTTTTCTTTGGGCAAAAGTGCTTGTGTTTTTTCTTTTACAAGCATATAGCGCGCTTCGATACCTGCAAATAGGCTGTCGGCCAAAGCATCTTCATCAAAAAAGGCAGCTACAAATTTCAGCCACTCGGCCTTGCCCAGCGGGCTGCTCTCTAACCACTCGGCATTTACCAATACCGGAACGCCCATGGCTTCTAAGCGGCGGTATTGGGCAAAGTCTTTGTGCGCCATACCCGACACCATCAGTGCCCCCGGCTGCAAAGCCAGCAGCAGCTCTTCGTTGATACCCTGCTCTTGGAGTGGGGTAATGCGCCCTTCGGCCACAGACTTTTGGAGAACAGGATTGTACAGATAGTCGGTGGCAGCCATGGCAATGATTTTGTTCGACAAGCCCAAAGCATCTAAAAACCCGACGTGGGTGGTACTCAACACCCCAAGATTTTTGAGGGGCACTTCTATCACTTGGGCGCGCGCGTAGCCTTCGGGGCGTGGCCTGCCTTTGGGAAGCAACAAATATTGGAGGGTATCTTGGCGGTCGGTAAAGGCCTTGAAGACACGCAATAATTTAAAATCTTCTTTGTAAACAATATCAAAACCTTCGGCATGGCGAATGCCGCTCAAAGACTTTGCTTGGCTTTGGGAAGCTTCTTGGCTTTGTTCTTTTGGTGGCTGACAAGCGCCAAAGCATACAAAGGTGAGTAAGCTGATATACAAGTATTTCATGTAGGATTTTGTAGTTGATGTTGTGATGGATGGTACAAAAGTAAGGACTATTGCCAACAATTAAAACCTTGGCTCAGTTTAACGGGGATGTTTACAAAATATTGGTCTAATATACGGTCTTTGGCTATTTCTTTGATAAAAAACAGCTATCTTTGATTACATTTTGCAGGCCACAACTATATACACCTTACAACACTCTAAGCAGATTAAAATTGAACAATATTTTTAGCTGAATTACATGGACAATCATTTTCTCATTAACTCTTATCAAAATGCGGAGAAATTTACAAAAACTAACACTGCTTTTCTGTTTGTTAGTTACCCAATGGGGCTTTGCCCAAACGCGCTATGTAAGCCCTACGGGCACTGATGCGGGCGATTGCAGCAATCCAGCTGCTCCTTGTCAAACCATCACTTTTGCGATTGCTGCGGCGGTAGCAGGCAATACCGTACAGGTTGGCATAGGTACTTACAACCTTGCCACCACCGTAGTCATCAACAAAAGTATAACATTGCGCGGCATGGGCACTCCGGGGCCTACCATCCAAGGTACAGGCAACGCCGCCAGCCAAGCCCTCTTCCAAGTAACTGCTCCCAATGTCAGAATCGAAAATCTGAGTATTCAGGTATCACAAACAGGCAATGCACTCTACGGTATTAGGGCTTTATCAGGTACAAATTTTGATGGGATTGAAATTATCGGCAACGTTATCGAAGCTACCGCGGCTACACCTCTTTTTGGCTCTTTTGGGGTATTTCTTGATGGCAGTAGCGCAGGGGCTTCCCGAAATGTAACGATTCAGAGCAATACCATTACCCGAAGCACCTCAGGCGATTTTGGGAGAGGGGTTCGTCTGATTCGCTGTACGGGCACTATCGGTGGCACCAGCACCGCCGAAGGCAATACCATCAGAGGGATTTATGGCTTGCAGATGGGCGATATGAGCAGCATGACTATCCAAAACAACAACTTTACTGCAGGCTTGGGAGTAGAGTTTGCACGCCCACAAGCCAATAGTACCATGCAGATTATCAATAACACACTTACTGATGGAGGTATAAATGCCATTTTGCTGGAAATAAAAGACAATGTAGAAAACAATGCCACGGTACTTATCCAAGGCAATGACTTCGCCTCGTACCAAGGCAATGCCATCTTTTTGGGGCGCTCGCGCAATGTAACCGTACAAGGCAATACTTTTACGCCTGCACTCGCAGCTACCGACTATGTACACATTTATATCAATACCAAGCAGCGCACCAACTCTGCCTCGCAACCTGCCTTCAGCAGCGAAGCAGATATTTTCAACAATACCTTCAATGGCAATGGCCAAGCAGGTGGCGTAGGTATTTCTGTTGCCAACTCTAATGATGTATGCAATTTTGGCAACCTCCGTTTAGGCGGCACAGGCATCAATGCCAATACTTTTTCTAACCAAATAGAAACTTACATTCGCTTAGAAGCCCTTTCGGGAAGCTCTACCACCAATCCTATTTTTGCGACCTTAACGGCTACAAACCAAACGCCCGTATCGCAGGACTTTGATGCTACCGAAAACCTCTTCCAAGTAACAGGCGGTACGCTGCGCTGGCCGGAGATGAACTTCGCCCAACAAACAGAACTGGAAGGAAGGCTTATTCACGACCCTGATAATGCAGCCTTAGGCAGATTGGTGCCCGACCCCTTTGTAGGCAATGTGGTCATTAATACTACTATAACCAATGCCCTCTGCGCAGGCGATGCCAATGGCAGCGTAGAAGTAAGCATCAGCGGGGGAGTGCCTACTACGGCAGGTGTGTATAATGTTTCTATCAATAGCGTACCTGTGCAGTCGGGAGTTACGACGGCGGGAGTTATTACTTTTATCAACCTTCCCGCAGGTACTTACACCATCAGCGCCAACGACGGCAATGGCAACAGTAACACACAGGAAATAGTGATAGGTACTGCCTCGGTATTGGCACTTACGGTAAGTGAAGATGTAAGCATTTTGCGTGGCCAAAGCACTACCCTTACGGCCAGCTCGCCGGGTAGCCCCAGCTATACTTGGTCGCCTGCCACAGGCCTAAGCGCTACCACAGGCAATAGCGTAGTGGCCAGCCCTACCGAAACTACCACTTATACCGTAGTAGCCGACGATGGCAGCTGTACCGCAAGCGCACAGATTGTCGTAACGGTACTTACCCAAGGGCGTATTGCCTTGCCCAATATTTTTACGCCCAACAATGATGGCCGTAATGATACCTTTGTGGCTACCGGAGAGGGCATTCAGGAAGTAAATTTCCGCGTTTATAATCGCTTGGGACAAGTGGTGTACCAAACCAACAATATCAATGAGCTGCTCAACCAAGGCTGGGACGGCACCGTAAACGGCAGGCTGCAAAGCAGCGAAGCTTATGTATGGGTGCTGCAAGGCAAATTTATTGATGGCTCCGAGCTCAAAACCATTGATGGCAAGCAAAGCGGCACCGTGATTTTGGCACGCTAACATTTTTCTACTCTAAGCAATATCTTCATGAAAAAATATATATTTCTGTTCGCCCTCTTGCTGAGTACTTGGGCCAAAGCCCAAGACGCGAACTTCTCGATGTTTCATCTGAGCCCGCTGACGGTCAATCCGGCACAAATCGCTACCGACGACCAAATGAAGCTTATGCTCAACCACCGCAACCAATGGCGCGGTATCGGGCAGCCTTTCAATACTTCGATGCTCTACTTCGTGTATCCTTTCGTAAAAGTACGCGAAGACGACAGCCGCCGCCGCTGGGGAGGTATCAGTGCCTCTTTCTTAGGCGACCGCCAAGGGCAAGATGGCCTACTGCGCACCACGGGCGGAAGCTTAGCTTTTGCCTACAATTTTGAGTTGAAAAATTCTCTCTTTCTGAGCTTGGGGCTACAAGGGGGCTATTACCAGCGGCGTATAGATGAAACGCGCCTCACTTCGGGTTTCGACAACAACTTCAACCCTATCTTTGATGAAACGCTCGACAACAACTCCGTGGGCTTCTTGAACCTCAGTTCAGGGATTAATTTCTACAAAGAAGACCTCAGCCGCCCGCTCAATGAGAAAGTGTTTTTGATAGGTATTGCGGCTTTCAATATGAACAGCCCCGATGTATCCTTGCTTACCGATGGCAGCGACCGCCAAAATCTGCGCCTTATTTTCAATGGAAGTGTGCGTGCTTGGCGCAGCGAAAACTACTCTATTGTGCCCAATATGCGTTGGATAGAGCAAAATTCTATTCGCCAAATCAATATCGGCTCACATTTCAACTACCATTTCTCCGAAAACTTGGGTACGCTGCTGCGTGGTGGCACTTTGGGCTTGGGGCTTTGGTACAGCGTAAACAATGCCGCTATTGCCTCTATCGAAATCAATACGCCTTCTTTTACGGCAGCTTTCAGCTATGATTTTGGCGTATCGCAGCTCAACAATGCGCCGGGCTTTGCCGGAGCTACCGAACTTACCTTGGGCATCCGCAAAACTATCGGCAGAAAGAAAGACAAGAAACCGGAATTTGAGGATAATGTAGAGGAAATCGAAGACAAGCCTATAGACGAAACCAAAGAACCTACTACCCCTTCGGATACTACCCGCATTACCTTCGACGATAAAGAGCAAGAGCAAGAAAAAGTAGAAGACCCTGCTGAACAGGCACAGTTCGACTACAACTCCAACCAGCTCAGCGAAACACAGAAGCGTGCCTTGCAGCCGCTTATCAAAGAGATGAAGGAAAATCCTGACATGGTGGTAGAAATACGCGGACACACTTGTACCATCGGTACTTTGCAACGCAACCAAGAGGTATCTGAAATGCGCGCCAAGCGTGTGAAAGACTACATGGTGAGCGAGGGCATAGCACCGGAGCGCCTGCCTACCAAGGGGCTGAATTACAGCGAGCCTATCGCACCCAACGATACCGATGCCAACCGTCGCAAAAACCGCCGTGTGGACTTCAAACGTTTGAAATAACCCTGTTACACATCAAAGAAAAAGGCTACCGAGTGCTCGGTAGCCTTTTTCTTTGTATTAAAATCACCGCCGGACTAAAGTCCGCCTCTATTCATTTTCAAAAGAAATCGCTTGCAAAGGTATTTTACACAATATAGAAATCAAGATGGTATTATACCTGTCCTAATTTCTCCTGAAAATACAGCAAGGTACGCTTGAGGCCTTCGCTGCGAGCTACTTGCGGCTGCCAGCCCAAAAGCTCCTGTGCCTTGCGGATGTCGGGGCGACGCTGCTTGGGGTCGTCTGTGGGCAGCGGCTTGTAAATAATCTTCGAGGACGTGTTGGTAAGGGCGATGATTTCTTTGGCAAAATCTAAGAGCGATACCTCGTCGGGGTTGCCGATGTTTACGGGCGAGGCATAATCGCTCATTAGTAAGCGATAAATTCCTTCCACCAAATCATCTACATAACAGAAAGAGCGGGTTTGTGAGCCATCGCCAAATACAGTCAAATCCTCTCCATTGAGGGCTTGGCTCATAAAGGCAGGCAGGGCGCGCCCATCGTCTAAGCGCATACGCGGCCCGTAGGTATTGAAAATCCTGATGATGCGGGTTTCGAGGCCGTGGTAGGTATGATAAGCCATGGTGATGGCCTCTTGGAAGCGCTTGGCTTCGTCATATACCCCACGCGGGCCAATGGGGTTTACATTGCCCCAGTAGTCTTCCGACTGCGGGTGTACCAAGGGGTCGCCATAGACCTCGGAGGTAGAAGCCACCAAGATACGTGCGCCCTTTGCACGCGCCAAGCCGAGGCAGTTGTGCGTACCCAAAGAACCTACTTTGAGGGTTTGGATAGGGATTTTGAGATAGTCTATGGGGCTGGCAGGCGAAGCAAAATGCAGGATATAGTCCAAGTGGCCGGGTACGTGGATAAACTTGGATACATCGTGATGATAAAACTCAAACTGCTCCAGCTTGAAGAGGTGCTCGATGTTGTCGAGATTGCCCGTGATGAGATTGTCCATACCCACCACATGAAAGCCTTCGGCGATAAACCTGTCGCAAAGGTGCGAGCCTAAGAATCCGGCAGCTCCGGTAATCAATATTCTTTTCATAAAAGTCTGAAGAATTTAAAGCACCACTTGTCGGCCAATACTATAATAACGGTAGCCCAGCTCACGCATTTGCTCAGGCTCGTAGAGGTTGCGTCCGTCGAAAATCACTTTATTTTTGAGCACAGTATTCATCACCTCGAAATCGGGCGTGCGGAATACCGGCCACTCGGTCATAATCATGAGGGCATCGGACTGCAACAAAGCACCGTAAGGACTATCAGCATATTCGATGGCATCACCAAAAATCTCTTTTACATTGTGCATGGCTTCAGGGTCGTAGGCACGCACTTTGGCACCGGCCTCAATAAGGGCACGGATATTTTCGAGGGCGGGGGCTTCGCGAATATCGTCGGTATAAGGCTTGAAAGCCAATCCCCAGATAGCAATTTGCTTGCCTTCGAGTTT
The DNA here is from genome assembly GCA_036788275.1 of Thermonemataceae bacterium. GTDB lineage: Bacteria > Bacteroidota > Bacteroidia > Cytophagales > Thermonemataceae > DAIQNQ01. The sequence goes on along the minus strand of DAIQNQ010000015.1, from coordinate 1,399 downwards.
GCCTTCAAAATAATCTTCAAGGGCTTTAAGGAGCTTGGTTTTTTGATTTTGGTTTACTTCCATCACCGAGCTGAGGATTTTGAAATCGTATTCAAAATCTTGCGAGGTTTTGGCCAAGGCCTGCACATCTTTGGGGAAACAGCTGCCCCCATAGCCAATGCCTGCAAAGAGAAAGCGCTTGCCGATGCGGGTATCTGTACCGATGCCCTTGCGAATATCGTCCACATTGGCACCTACACGCTCGCAGAGGTTGGCGATTTCATTCATGAAAGTAATTTTGGTAGCCAAAAAGGCATTGGCGGCGTATTTGGTCATTTCGGCAGAGCGCTCCGACATAAAAATGAGCGGATTGCCTTGGCGGATAAAGGGGCTGTAAAGTTGCTCCATTACTTTTTTGGCACGCTCCGAGGAGCAGCCTATCACCACACGGTCGGGCTTCATGAAGTCTTCGACGGCTACGCCTTCGCGCAAAAATTCGGGATTGGAAACCACGTCGAAGGGGGCTTGGGCTTTTTTAGCGATGCGTGCATGTACCTGCTCGGCAGTGCCCACAGGCACGGTGCTTTTGTCCACAATTACGGTATAGTCTTCCAAGAGCGGCCCCAGTTCTTCGGATACGCGCAAAATGTACTGCAAATCGGCAGAGCCGTCTTCGCCCGGAGGCGTAGGCAAGGCCAAGAAAATAATTTTTGCCCCTTTGATGCCCTCGGCCAAGTTGGTTGTAAAGCTGAGGCGCTTTTGCTTGAGGTTGCGCTCGAAGAGGGCTTCTAAGCCGGGTTCGTAGATAGTGATGATGCCATTGCTGAGCTTCTCTACTTTTTGTTGGTCTATGTCAATACAAGTAACAGTATTGCCAGTTTCTGCAAAGCAAGTGCCGGTTACCAAACCAACATAGCCTGTGCCAACGACTGCTATTTTCATGGATGTAAAAGGATTATCGAGTCTATAAATTTAGAAGGCTCAAAAATAAGGCTTTTATTTGAAATTTGATAATCTTTCTGTTTTGTATCTTTTAGGGCTGGGGGTACTTTCAGCTTTTTCCCTCCATTGCTTGGATAATCTCCATAGTCTTGACTGATACCGTGCATACTCTTTGGAGTAAGTCAATGACTTGTTCTTTGTAATCTTCAAAGCGGTAAGTATTGAATTTTGCTGCTATGGTGGGGTCAGTGGGTTTCTTTTCTTTGTATTGGTCTAATATCCACTCTAAGGCAGAGCGGTTGCCGAGCTTGTACTCCCAAGCTAGGGCTGGCACGCCTTCTAGTCTGGTCATTTCATCTAAGGTGATGATGCCCTGCTCTTTGTCTGCTCTGAGTTTGGCTTTGTTCAAACTACTGCTTTTGAGTTCGCTTTCTATTCTTTGTAGTGGGTAGGGTGCTATGCTTTCATAGTTCAAGTG
>DAIQNQ010000014.1:0-32901 GCA_036788275.1 Thermonemataceae bacterium | reverse complement strand
GTAAAATTATACTTTTTGCACAAAAACGAAACAAATATACATTTTTATTTTCAAATCTTGCTGCACCAACCAGCACAAGATGCTTGTATAAAAGTATGTTTTCGAGAAAATTACAGCTTTTTGAGCGGCTGCCCGGGACGTGCATAAGCAAAGCGCGCCAGCTCTTCGATGGCATAGTAGGTATCCAAGCCCCCAATGCCTACGGTTTGCGCCTTGGACAAGTCCACAAAGCCATCAGCCTGCAAAAGCCCCTCTTCGATATGTATTTCTAATATTTCGCCTATTACCAAATACACTTCGTTGGAGCTGATAAATACAGCTTCTTTGAACTTTACGCCCAAGGCCACACGGCTCTCCCCCACATAAGGTGCCCAAAAATCGCCACGATACACAGGCTGCAAGCCGCAAGCCTCAAACTCCGACACCTCTTTGGGATACTTGGCAGAGCTTTGGTGAGCCGCCTCTACAAAAGGCTGATGTACCTGATTGATGGTATAAAAGCCCGTCGCCTGCATATTATCGAAGGTATGGCGCTCTACGGTGGTAGGCCGCATAATAAAGCCAATGTGCGGAGGGTTTGCCCCCAGATGCACAAAGGAATTGAAAATAGCTACATTTTCTTGGCCTTGGGCATCGCGCGTGGCCACCAAATTGGCGGTTTTTACGCCGGCAATGCTGTTCATCAGTTGGCGACGATACATAGATTCCATCGCCAGCAAATCGGCTTGTGTATATTTTTGAAGACTCATAAATACTGTTTTAAATTTTTTTAATAAAAAACACGCCCTTGGCCAAAGTGTTTAGGAGAATACCGCCTTGAAGACCTCGTCGAGCTTGCTTACAGCCTGAATACGTATGCTAAACTGCTCGGTATCTAAGCCTTTGAGATTGTATTTGGAGATAAAAATCGTTCTAAAGCCCAATTTTTCTGCCTCGGCGATGCGGTTTTCTATTTTATTGACCGCGCGAATCTCCCCGCCCAAGCCCACTTCTGCCGCAAAAGCAATATTCGACAAAATGCTGATGTCTTCATAAGAGGAGGCAATAGAAGCACATACAGCCAAATCTATGGCGGGGTCTTCCACCTTCAACCCTCCCGCAATATTCAAAAACACATCTTGCGTGCCCAAGCGAAAGCCTCCACGCTTTTCCAACACTGCCAGCAGCATATTGAGGCGCTTGGCATCGAATCCCGTGCTACTGCGCTGCGGTGTGCCATAGGTGGCCGGACTTACCAAAGACTGTATTTCGATGAGCAGCGGGCGGTTGCCTTCGAGGGTAGCGCCGATGGTTACGCCACTCAGCTCCTCCTCTCTTTGCGAAAGCAATATCTCCGAAGGATTGCTCACCTCGCGCAGGCCACTGCCCAGCATTTCGTAAATCCCCAGCTCCGAAGTAGAGCCGAAGCGATTTTTGGTGGTGCGCAAGATGCGATATACCAAGTGGCGGTCGCCTTCAAATTGCAGTACCGTGTCCACCATGTGCTCCAGCACCTTGGGGCCGGCCAGCGTGCCCTCTTTGGTAATATGGCCGATGAGAAATACAGGTGTGCCGCTTTCTTTGGCAAATTTCATCAGCTCGGCAGTACATTCCCGCACCTGCGATACACTTCCGGCGGTGGACTCAATAAAAGCAGATTGCAGGGTTTGGATAGAATCTATAATCAAAATATCGGGCAACAAATCCTCTATTTGCTTGAAAATATGCTGTGTGTTCGTTTCGGCCAACAGATAGCATTGTGGATTTTGGCGATTGATACGCTCTGCCCGCATTTTTATTTGCTGTTCGCTTTCTTCGCCCGATACGTAGAGTACCTTTTGGTCTTTGAGGGTAAGGGCGATTTGCAGCATCAGCGTGGACTTCCCGATGCCCGGCTCTCCGCCAATTAGCACCAGCGAGCCGGGTACAATGCCCCCGCCCAACACGCGGTTCAGCTCCTTGTCGTAGGTATCTATGCGCTGTTGCTCCTCAAAATTCACCTCTTGTATAGGCACGGGGCGCGCCACTATTTTCTGCGAGCTCGATACCCGCCAAGAGCCTTTTTGCTGCTTGTCGTCTTTCTGAATCAGCTCTTCTACAAAGGTATTCCAACTGTTACAAGCAGGGCACTTGCCCATCCATTTGGGCGATTGGTAGCCGCAGCTTTGGCAAAAGTAGCCCGTTTTGGTTTTGGCCATAATCAGCAAGTGGGTTTAGATATTCTCTCAAAAGTAAGGAATATTTGAAGATTTTTCAGCCTTTGGTCAGTAGAGACTGTTTAGATATTTTTACTAAAAAATCAAAATTCAGAATACAAATTGGTATAATTTCAAGAGAAATCATGTAATTTTCCACTGCCAAGCGCCCTACAATGCGCCTCAGGTCTTTAAACTTTACACTTCATAATGAAAAAAATAAAAAAACTCTTGGTTGCCAACCGTGGGGAAATCGCCCTGCGTGTGATGCGCTCCGCCAAAGAAATGGGTATCCAGACCGTAGCGGTATATAGCGAAGCCGACCGCGAAGCCTTGCACGTACGCTTTGCCGACGAGGCCGTCTATCTGGGCGAAGCCCCCTCGGCACAATCTTACCTGCGCGGCGACAAAATCATTGAGGCTTGCCTGCACCTCGGCGTAGATGCCATTCACCCGGGCTACGGCTTTTTGTCGGAAAATGCCGCTTTTGCGCGCCAAGTAGCCGAAGCCGGACTTATTTTTATTGGCCCATCTGCTGCCTCTATCGAAGTGATGGGCAGCAAGCTGGCCGCCAAAGAGGCCGCCCGTCGCTACGAAGTACCGATGGTGCCGGGCACACCCAGCGCCATCAGCGATGTGCAAGAAGCCAAAAAAATTGCTGCCGAAATTGGCTATCCCGTACTCATCAAGGCCAGTGCAGGCGGTGGCGGCAAGGGGATGCGCTTGGTAGAAAATGAAGCAGAGTTTGAGAGCCAGATGGAGCGTGCCGTGAGCGAGGCCATCTCTGCCTTCGGCGATGGGGCGGTCTTTATCGAAAAATATATCCTCTCGCCCAAGCACATCGAAATACAAGTATTGGGCGACCAGCAGGGCAATGTCGTCTATCTCTTTGAGCGCGAATGCTCTATACAGCGCCGCCACCAAAAAGTGATTGAAGAAGCGCCCTCGGCGGTGCTTACCGAAGAAGTCAGAAAAAAAATGGGTGAGGCTGCCGTAAAAGTAGCCCAGTCGTGCCAATACTATAATGCCGGTACGGTAGAGTTTGTGATGGACAAAAACCTGAATTTCTACTTCTTAGAGATGAATACCCGCCTGCAAGTGGAGCATCCTGTTACGGAGATGATTACGGGTATAGATTTGGTAAAAGCCCAAATACGCATCGCCGAAGGCCAGCCTCTGCCCTTCCGCCAAGAAGATTTGCGTATCTCAGGGCACGCCTTAGAGGTGCGCGTATATGCAGAAGACCCTAGCAACAACTTCTTGCCCGACATTGGCAAGCTCCAAACCTACATCCGCCCCCAAGGCTCAGGCATACGGGTAGATGATGGCTTTGAGCAAGGTATGGATATTCCCATCTATTATGACCCGATGATTGCCAAGCTCATCGCTTATGGCCAAAACCGCGAAGAAGCCATCGAAAAAATGCTCCGCGCCATAGACGATTACCAAATCACGGGGATTCAGACCACGTTGCCTTTCTGCCGCTTTGTATTGCAGCACGAGGCCTTTGTGTCGGGCGATTTCGATACCAATTTCGTCAATCAGCATTTTAGTCCGGCGCTGCTCCAGCAAGCTCCCGAAGAGGAAGTATTGAAGCTGGCCACTGCCTTCGCTGCTTGGTATCTTTCGGAAGGCAAAAAATCGGAAAGCGCACCAAGTACAGATGCGCCCGCAGCAAGTGAAAGCCTCTGGCTCAAAAACAGAAAAACTTACTAAGGGAGCAAGGCACGAAAAATACAAGGAGCGGTTTTCTGTTTTATTGAAAAATGTTATCTTTAGTCAAAATTTACAAAATCACTCTTTTATGGCAGATATTTCTGAACTTAGACAAACGTTTCTGGACAGCTGTTTGAATGGCCAAGCCGAGGAAGTCCTCCGATGCTTAGAAAGAAACGTGCCTGTCAATACTACCGATGCGCTGGGGCGTACCGGCCTGATGCTGGCCTGCCTGCAAGCACACAACCATGCCGTGGTAAGGCTCCTGCTGCAAAGCGGCATCAATGTATATGCTTTGGACAATGAGGGCAATGCGGCCTTGGACTATGCCGCCCAAAGCCAAGACCCCGAGCTGGAGCAACTCATCAGAACGTACCACCCCGCCCCTGCCGTAGAAGAGATACAAAGCCTGAAAAGCTACGACCCCAGCGTGAGTTTTCAGCCCAAAGAAGCCTCTTCTGAAAGCAATGCCCCACAAGATTGGGAGGAGCTTATCAGAAAGCGCGCACTCGAGGCTGTGATAGAAGCTTGCGACGAGCTCAAGACCTTCAATGAGCAGCATCACCCTTTGGTATATTTCAAAAAAGCCGAGGCACTTTTGGCCTTAGACCGCAAGGCCGAAGCAGCCAAGGTGCTACATGTGAGCAAGCAGATTTTTGAGGAGTGCTACGGCACTTTTAAGGAGCGTGCCAAAAGCTGGTCGCGCGATGTGCAAAAGCTCTATCTGCGCCTTATCAGTACCCAAGCAAAAGTACAACATACGCCCTATCACGAAGCTCTTTGGCTTTATAACGAAGCTTATCAGCTGACTGATGAGCCGGAGCAGCGCTACGACTTCTTCCAAAAACGCAACCAACTCTATGAGCAGTTGGTAAACCTACACGAGCCGGGCAATCTCAAAAAAGCGCTTTATGTAGAAGATGAACTCCCTACCTTCCGCCCACAGCATTTGCTGGCTATCAAAGCCTCGCAAACAGGGAACTTGGAGTTTCCCCTCGGCAAGGCACAGAAGAAAATGCTGTATTTGGCACACCCTTTCCGCAGCCGTACTTTCTATCCATATCAAGAGGCTCCTTCGGCACTCTTCCAAGCAAAAGTGAATGAACTGATAGCTCTGGCGCAGTACTTGGGTGCTACACGCATCGTGATTGAAAGTAAAAAGCAAGGCGCAGAAAGCCCCGAAAAATCAGAGTACCTATTTAAACCTACCCAAAAACCCCACTTGCCTTCGCTATTGGTATGGTACCATCAGCAGAGCGATTGGCAAAACATGGCTCAACAGCGCTTTGAGGGAGTACTCCAACAAATAGAACTTTTGGTAAATTCCAACAATATTCAGATACTCAGCTCCTCGGAAATCGCCGAGATAGAAGAAGAACTCCAAGAACTGCAAGACCTTGGCTACCGCAAAGCCCAGCGCGAAAAAACACGCCGAGGCCGCCGCAGCCCCTCAGACGAAAGCCCAGAAATATCTTTGCAAATCCTCCGAGAACAATCGCTTTCTTGCTCTGTATTGATAGAGTTTGCCGCCAAAGAGCAGCTCACTGAAGAGGCCAACAGCAATATCTTCACGAATTATAAAGTGGAACTGCCCGCTTTTATCAACACCCGCGACATCGAGAAAGATGTATTTAAGGCTTCTAAAAAGAGTTTTTTCAAACAAGAGCCAAAAGAAAGCATCGAAATGAGCGGCAACAAGATTGAGTCGAAGCAGCCGGCACATTCTCAAAGTGTACGAGACACGCTCAAGGTAGAAGACGTTACCAACACGCTTTTTGCCACAGAAGAAAAGGCTGTTGTAGAAAATAGCAAGCCTGCAACTGAAAAAGTAGAAACAGAAAACACCACCTTGGAGCCAAGCACTCCCCTGAGCGAAGAGCAACTGGCCGAACAGCGCCGACAAGCTGCACCTAAGGAAAAGGAAGTGGATTTGTCGGAGAAGTTTGAGAAAAAAGACCCACTCGTTGCAGAGCAAGAAGGCCTCTCTCAAGAAGAGCGCTATTACTTCGAGATGTTGCAACACGCCTTCCAAGACGGTGTCATCTCCGAAGATGTACGCAAGGTGCTGGAGCGCCGCCGTACACGCTTTAAGATTTCTGCCGAAAGAGCCGAAGAGCTGGAGCGCCTGATGATGCAGCGCCGCAAGGCATAGCTTTCGATACAATTTTCATAAAAAATGCCCCGCCAGATATACGCTGTGGGGCATTTTTTATGAAAGAAAATCATTTTCTAATCTACTATGCTAATTTTGAGCGTATTGGTACGCTGCTTCTTTTTGATGGGCATACTGGCCATTTTGATAAATACATCGCCTTTTTGTAGGTGGCCTTCTTCTACCAATATATCTTGGATGTCTTGGAAAGTAGCATCGGTAGAATCAAATTTATCGTAAAAAATAGTCCGCACACCCCACACCAAGTTCAAGGTATTCATGAGAGGCTTGTTGCTGGTAAAGATAAAAATATGGGCTTCAGGCCGATGGCTCGACACCCGAAAAGCCGTATAGCCGGAGCTGGTCATGCCCACAAGGGCTTTGGCATTGGTTTGCTTGGCCAAAGTACAAGCTGCAGCCACCAAGCTATCGCTATAAAAGGTACGCGAGTCGGCTTCTAAGTCAAAGTTTTTGTGATAGATTTTGCGAATACGCTCCTCCACCATCTGAATGGTCTTGGACATACTCCTTACCACCAGCTCCGGGTACTTTCCGGCGGCGGTCTCGCCGCTGAGCATCAGGGCATCGGCACCATCTACTACGGCATTGGCGATGTCGTTGGTTTCGGCGCGGGTAGGGCGCGGATTGCTCATCATACTTTCCATCATTTGCGTGGCAATGATAACGGGCTTGGCCGCTCTCTTGCACTTTTGCACGATACTTTTTTGGTGAATGGGCACTTCTTCGGCCAGTACTTCTACCCCCAAATCGCCACGAGCCACCATAATCCCATCGGCAACTTTGATGATTTCATCAATATTCTTGAGCGCTTCGGGCTTTTCTATTTTGGCAATGATGCGCGGATTCTTGCCTTTTTGTTGCAAGATATGGCGTAGGAGCAAAATATCGGTTGCAGAGCGCACAAAAGAAAGTGCCACCCACTCCAAGTCGAAGTCCATGCCAAAGAGTACATCTTCAGTATCTTTTTCGGTAAGCGAAGGAGCCGATACCTCTGTAAAAGGCAGGTTAATCCCTTTTTTGGATTTGAGAATACCACCATACACCACCTCTGTTTTCACATCGGTTTCGGTTTTTCCGGTTACTCTCAGCTCAATTTTTCCGTCATCAATCAAGATAGTTTCCCCAATTTTCACATCTTTAGGCAGAAACTGGTAGGTAGTACTGGCACGCTCGGCATTGCCTATCATTGCCTGATTGGTAATGGCAAAGCTCTGGCCTACCTTCAGCTCCACACCATTGTTTTCTATCTCGCCCATACGAATTTTAGGTCCTTGCAAATCCTGTAAGATACAAAGATTCAGGCTGTTTTCTTCGTTGAGGGCTCGAATATGGGCAATTACTTGCGCGTGTTCTGCGTGAGAACCGTGCGAAAAATTAAGACGAAATACATCTACACCGGCTTGCGCCAAGGCAAGAAGTTGCTCTTTTTCGCTGCAAGAAGGCCCTACGGTAGCAATGATTTTTGTTTTGTTGAATGAGAAGTTCATAGCTTTGAGGAATAAGATTTTGAAAAGTATCGTTGGCCATTTGGCCTCCGAAAGATAGAGAATCGTTCTGAAAGAAAAAAAAGGCAGAAGTTACCAAATCATCAAGCCTCCTCGGCAGGCCACGATAGGGCAAGAAAGCAGGCCGTAAAATTTTACATTTCTGCCTCAGAGCTTTGCAAAGGCACTTTTGGACTTTTGCTGAGGAAAGTTAATTTGTAGAATTTGCATGAAATTGTTTGACAATATTAAGAAATATGTATTTATTTGCAACGTGTTTTACTAAAACAATAAACAACAATGTCAGAAATCGCAGAAAAAGTAAAAAACATTATCGTGGAGAAGTTGGGTGTAGAGCCTTCAGAGGTTACGCCTGATGCAAGCTTTGCAAACGATTTGGGTGCGGATTCTTTAGACACCGTAGAGCTTATTATGGAGTTCGAAAAGGAGTTTAACGTGTCTATTCCTGATGAGCAAGCCGAGCAAATTACCACAGTAGGGCAGGCTATTGCCTATCTGGAAAGTAATGTTGTTAAGTAAAAATTGTAATATTTTTTTACTCCACTCAAACACTCCTCAATGAATCTCAAAAGAGTTGTTGTTACCGGGCTCGGTGCCCTTACTCCCATTGGCAACAGTGTTCCAGAGTATTGGGATGCCCTTGTGAAGGGAGTGAGTGGCGCCGCTGCCATTACGCATTTTGATGCTGCTAAGTTCAAAACGCGCTTTGCTTGTGAAGTGAAAGGCTTTGACGTAAGTCAATATCTGGAGCACAAAGAGGCGCGTAAAATGGACAGGTTTTCGCATTTTGCGATTGCCACCGCCGAACAAGCCATCAAAGATGCCCAAATGAATTTAGAAAGCCTCAACATGCGCCGCATAGGCGTAATATGGGGTTCGGGTATTGGCGGGCTGCGCTCGCTTCAGATGGAGGTAACAGAGTTTGCCAAAGGCGACGGTACGCCTCGCTTCAACCCTTTCTTTATTCCCAAAATGATTGCAGATATTGCCGCAGGACATATCTCTATTCGTTATGGCTTCAAAGGCCCTAACTACTGTACTGTATCGGCTTGCGCTTCAGCAACCAACGCCCTCATTGATTCTTTCAACCTGATTCGTTTGGGCAAGGCCGACATTATCGTAACCGGTGGCTCCGAAGCCTCCGTAACCGAAGCAGGTATTGGTGGCTTTAATGCCCTCAAAGCACTCTCGGAGCGTAATGAAAGCCCCGAAACAGCCTCTCGACCTTTCGACAAAGACCGCGATGGTTTTGTGCTCGGAGAAGGTGGCGGCGCAGTAATCCTTGAAGAACTCGAACACGCTCTACAACGTGGGGCAAAAATATATGCAGAGTTGGTGGGTGGCGGTCTTTCGGCAGATGCTTACCACATTACTGCCCCCCACCCCGAAGGCTTGGGTGCGCAGTACGTGATGGAAGATGTACTGCAAGATGCACAAATCAGCCCTGAAGACATTGACTATATCAATGTACACGGTACTTCTACCCCTATCGGCGACCCGCAGGAAATAAAAGCCATTCAGCACGTATTTGGTGAGCATGCTTACAAGCTCAACATCAGCTCTACCAAATCCATGACTGGCCACTTGCTTGGTGCTGCAGGTGCTATCGAGGCCATTGCTTCTATTATGGCCATTGTGCATCAGGAAGTGCCTCCTACTATCAATCACTTTACTGATGATGAGGTTTTTGACCCCAAATTGAACTTCACTTTTCATCAGGCACAAAAGCGCCCCATCCATTATGCCCTTAGCAATACTTTTGGATTTGGCGGACACAATTGCTCCGTAATTTTCAAGAAATTTGAGGCATAATCGTGAGGCTTTTTAGGTTCATCAAAAACCTTTTCAAAAAGTATTCTACGGAAGACAAAAGGCTTATCGCTGCTATCAAAGAAATAGTAGGCGCTAAGCCTTTTAATTTGGAGGTATATCGCTTGGCGCTGCTACATACCTCTGCCTCGGTGTATAGTCCTGACAAGGATTTTCGCCTTTCCAATGAGCGCTTGGAGTATCTGGGCGATGCCATATTGGGAGCGGTAGTAGCCAACTATCTTTATAAAAAATATCCTTACAAAGACGAGGGCTTTCTTACAGAGATTCGTGCCCGCATTGTCAATCGCGAATCGCTCAATCACCTCTCTCGCAGAATGGGCTTGGCCAATTTGGTACTCTTTGAAGGGCAACGCCACGGGCGCTCTCACAAGTCTATGTCGGGCGATGCGCTGGAGGCTTTTGTAGGAGCTGTATTTCTGGACAAGGGCTTTTATGCCTGCCAGAAATTTATCATTCAGAAAATCGTAGAGCCGCATCTCGATATTGAAAAATTAGTGGGTACCAATACTAATTTCAAAAGTATCATTATCGAATGGGCACAGCGGGAATCGAAAAGTCTTGTTTTTAGGATTGTCAATGAAAAGGGCAGCTCCCAATACAAAGAGTTCTCGGCGCAGGTATTGATAGATGGCGAGGTGATAAGCATAGGCCACGGAGCCAGCAAGAAAAAAGCCGAGCAAGCCGCTGCCGAAAAGGCTTGTACTGCGCTTTCTCTTTTATAAAAAGTTTCCTTTTCCGGTTTTTTCATACATCACTGATAGCACCTTTGCTTTTTTGTGTAAATTTCTACACATTAAGTTTTAGTCTTATATCATTCATACAGCCACCACAAGGCTTTCTTTATCAATGTTTTATGATTTACGAATTTCTGCTTGTCGTCATTCGTCATGCCTATATTCCGTGCTTTTTTCCGCTGCTGATAGTCGTCCTCCGAGGGGATGCACTTTGGAAGCACACAGCCACAAGAATACTGGTTGTCAGTACGGCGTTTTCGGTAGTTTTTGCCACTATTGAGGCCATTTTATTTCATCAATCCCGAAACAATCTTCCCTTTTTACATCTTTATACTTTCTTAGAATATTTGGTGTTGGCGGCCTTTTACTATGTTGTATTGGAAGGTAGTCCTTATCGCAAAATTATTCCTTGGATAAGTATCGGGTATGTGTTGCTCAGTATTTGGAGTACCATTTTTTATCAAACTATTTGGCAAGTAGATTCCCTTATGCGTGGTGTAGAATCGGGTTGCTTGCTAGCATATTGCATGTTGTTTTTTATGAACCAATTTGGTAGTGAGGAAAAGACCAAAGACACCATCGAGAAGAAACGCTTGAGGAGTTTGCTTTGGGTAAATACAGGCTATTTTCTATATTTTGCCAGCAATCTGCCCCTTATGCTCTTCTGGGCGCGCCTGCAAGAGCTTTCTCGCAGTGCCAGTTTGGTGGTATGGGCAGTACACGCCTTTATCGCTTATTTAACATACGCCTTAATTTCTTTCGGTTTATGGAAAACCTCCAAGATATAAACCTGCTATTACCCGCATTGATAGCGATGCTTCTTTTCTTCTTTCTTGCACTTTTTGTGGTATTTCTTTATGTACGCTACCAACAAAATATGTATCAAAAAGAAAAAAACTTACAAGCCATGCGCAGCAGTTATCAAGAAGACTTGATTCATAGCAGTATTCAAGTACAAGAAAGTGAACGCAAGCGATTTTCTAAAGATTTGCACGACGAGGTGAGCGCCATGCTCTCGGCCATCAAGCTGCAGATGTCTCAAATAGAACAACACCTGCAAGTACCCGAAGCCCGCCAAGCACTTCAATACACCCAAAGCATGTTGGAGAGTACCAGCCAAAGCGTAAGGGGCATATCGCACGCCTTAATGCCTCCGATTTTGGAGAGCTATGGGCTTTTTTATGCTTTGGAGCAGCATTTCCAGAAGCTTTGCACCGATACGATACAAGCCGATTTTAGCTTCGATAGCGACCAAGAGCGGCTTTCTTTCGACCAAGAGCTGGCTTTGTACAGAATTGCCTTGGAACTGAGTAATAATACCCTGAAATATGCCGAAGCTACGGAAATAAGTCTTGACATTTGTGTAGAAAATGGCCAACTTGAGTTTCGATACCGCGACAATGGCAAGGGCTTCGACTTGCAAGCGCCCGGTGGCAAAGGTCTGGGTCTCAAAAGTATCGAAAGTCGTGTCAGTTTTCTGAAAGGCTCTTTGGAATGGAACAGCGCCCCGCAGAAAGGGGTACAAGTGCTCCTCAAAATCCCATGCGGCACTGCTACAATAGATGAAAAACCTTAAAAAATACCATGAAAACAAAAAAGATAAGCTTTGCCATTGCCGACGACCACACGATATTTCGGCAGGCCATTAGGCAGGCCATTGAGCAAGAGGGTGGATTTGAGTGTATATTTGAAGCCGGCGATGGAAAATCACTCATAGAGCGTTTCAAGAAATCGGATACCAAGCCCTCTCTTCTTATTTTGGACTTACAAATGCCCGAACTCAATGGCATGGATACGCTACAACTACTTCTTGAAGATTACCCGCAACTTAAAGCAATCATTCTCTCGGCCAACTATGAGGAAAAATTTGTGAGCCAACTCATCAAGTTGGGTGCGAAGAGCTTTTTGCCAAAAGAATGTAGCATCCAAGAACTAATAGAAGCCTTGCGGCAAGTACATCAAAAAGGCTTTTACTACAACGACTTCATCTCGCAAGCATTGGCCAAGGATTTGAGCAATCAGCAGAAAATCAATGCAATCGGTATCAATAAAGTAGCACTCACCAAAAGAGAGATAGAGATATTACAATTGGTATGCGATGGCCTCAGCTCCGTACAAATTGCCGAAAAACTGTTTCTAAGCGAAAAAACAGTCAATAACCATCGCAATAATATCATGCAAAAGATAGGAGCCAACAATGTGAGCAGCATGGTAAAATACGCCTATCTGAACAATCTGATAAACATAAAACCTTAGCAAAAGCCCTGACACAAGAAAGTCTGCCTTTATCAAGATAAAAGCAGACTCCCCTGAAGCGCCAAGCTGATACTTAGATATCCAACTTTCGTAGGTTTTCTTGTGTAAGAGGCTTATTGATGTATTTGCGTACAGAAGTATATTTTTTAGACTTGCTCATATCCTGAGGGTTGATAGAAGACGTGAGCATTACAATCTTACAGTGTGCTTTGGTAAGCTCACTCAGGTTATCAAATTCATCTAAAAACTGAAAGCCGTCCATCAGCGGCATATCAATATCTAAGAAAATAATTTCGGGCAAGCCCTTCAAATCATTTTCAGTAGCGATTTTCTCCATGTTTTTCAGAAACTCAATGGCGCTCTTTCCCCCTGTGTGCGTAAAGATATGCTCACAGATGCTAGAGGCTTCAATGATTTTCTGATTGATGAGGTTGTCTATTTCATTGTCATCAATCAGCATCACGGTCTTATATTTTTGTGCTACTTCTGCCATAAAAGCTTTATTTGTTGTTTATTGGTATATCGGCTTGTAATATAAAAAAACTATGAAAATATTTCAGCATTTATCTGATTTTTATTTTGAGAGAGCCTCGCCTAAAAATCAAACTCGATGCCTTGTGCCAAGGGCAAGGTCGTACCAAAATTGAGGGTATTGGTTTGTCGGCGCATATACACTTTCCACGCATCGGAGCCCGACTCTCTGCCGCCACCCGTTTCTTTTTCACCGCCAAAAGCACCGCCTATTTCAGCGCCCGAAGTACCAATATTTACATTGGCAATGCCACAGTCAGAACCTCTGGCCGAAAGAAACAACTCGGCTTCTTGTAGATTATTGGTAAAGATGGCCGAAGAAAGCCCTTGTTTTACATTATTTTGGATATTGATGGCCTCTTGTACCTCGCCTTGGTAGCGCAAAAGATAAAGAATCGGGGCAAAGGTTTCTTCTTGTACCGTTTCGTAATGGTTTTCGGCCTCTACAATGGCCGGGCGCACATAATTTCCTCCTGCATAAGCTGCTTCTTGGAGCACCTCGCCGCCTGTCAAGATTTTTCCGCCTTCTTGCTGCACTTTTTCGAGTGCTTTTTGGAAAGCCCGCACGGCATCTTGGTCTATGAGCGGCCCAATGAGCGTTTTGGCGTCGAAAGGACTGCCAATAGGCAGCTGCGGATAGATTTTGAGCAGGCGCTCCTTCACTTGTTCATACACTGCCTCATGTACAATAATGCGGCGTGTGGTGGTGCATCGCTGCCCACAAGTACCTACCGCCCCAAACACAATGGCACGCATAGCCATCTCCAAATTGGCATGAGCGGTTACGATGAGGGCATTGTTTCCACCCAGTTCCAGCAGCGAGCGGCCTAAGCGTTTGGCTACGGCTTCGCCTACTTTTTTGCCCATACGGGTAGAGCCTGTGGCCGACACCAAGGGTACGCGGGTGTCGTTGGCCATCAGTGCACCGATATTGGCATCGCCGATAATAGTACTAAAAATTCCTTCGGGAAGCTGGTTTTCGCGCAATACTTCATTGGCAATATGCTGGCAAGCGAGAGCGGTAAGCGGTGTTTTTTCGGAAGGTTTCCAAATACACACATCACCACATACGGCAGCCAGCATGGCATTCCAAGACCACACCGCTACGGGAAAGTTGAAGGCAGAAATAATACCTACTACACCCAGTGGATGGTACTGCTCGTACATGCGGTGGTCGGGGCGCTCGGAGTGCATGGTAAGGCCATAGAGCTGCCGAGAGAGACCTACGGCAAAATCACAAATATCTATCATCTCCTGCACCTCGCCCAAGCCTTCTTGCAGAATTTTTCCCATTTCATACGTTACCAATGCGCCCAAAGCCTGCTTGTGTTGGCGGAGCTTGTCGCCTATTTGCCTTACGATTTCGCCTCTTTTTGGGGCGGGTACTTTGCGCCAATACACAAAAGCCTGCTGCGCTTGTGCCACTACCTGCTCGTAGTCGGCCTCGGTAGCCATTTCTACGCTGGCTATCAAGCTGCCATCTACGGGAGAATATACGGCCTTTTGGGTGCGCTTGTCGGAAAGGCTCGCCCATTGCTGGCCTGTGGCAAATGCCGGATTGAGCGGCCTGATGCCCAAAGTTTGCAAATGTGCTTGCAGCTGGGTATTTGTATCTTGTATTGTTTCCATGGCTTAGAGATATATTAGCAAGACAAAAGTATAAATTTTTATGTATTTTTACTAAAAAGATACTTTGCATGAACCTTCTCTCTTGGCACAGCACCCTCCTGCTCCTATGTATCGCAAGCCTGCATTGGCAATGTCGTTCTTCTGAAGGAAATACCGAAGCACCGTTGGCCTCTGCTATCACCGACAGTCTGCCGGCAGAAACCTTCACAGATACGCTGTCTTGCGACTCCCTCAAGGCTTTTCAAACACTGCGCATCGGCCAGCACGAGGTGGACATCGCCCTGCCCGAAGTACCTATCAAAGGCAGTATTTTGGTATTGCAAGGTTTTGCTTTTCCCAAAGATGACTGGTGCAAAAAATCATCGCTCTGCCGCAAGGCTTTGGCCGAAGGCTATGTGCTTATTATGCCTGAAATGGGCAAAAGCACTTACTCTACGAAGTTTTATCCCGAAACACGCACCGATTGGCGGCATTTTCCCCTCAGGGCTTGGCTTACAGATACTGTATTTACTTATTTACAAGAAAAATACTGCCTGCTGCGCCCCGAACAAAATAATTATGTGTTGGGGCTTTCTACCGGAGCGCGTGGCGTGGCACTGTTGGTACTCGACCGCCCCGACTTGTTCAAGGCTTGCGCAGCACTTTCGGGCGATTTCGACCAAACGCTCATTCCTCAAGACCGCGTCCTGATTGGCTACTACGGTACTTATCAGCGCTTTCCTGAGCGTTGGAAGCAAGACGACAATGTGCTTACACGTATCAAAGAATGGCGCACACCCGTGTATCTGGGGCACGGCCTCAAAGACCTCGTAACGCCTCCCTCCCAAACACGCCTTCTCTACGATAGCCTGCGCAAGCATCATCCACAGCTCAAAGTGCTGCTCAATATGCCTGCCCAACATGCACACGACTATCGCTATTGGGACAGCGAGGTGGAGGCAATGCTGCGCTTTTTCAGGGAGACAGGTTCTTGAAAATTTGGTCTATCCGAGCGGCGCAGGCCTCTGCCGAAAGGCCGGTGGAGAGCTCAGGATGGTACAAGAGCGCTATCAAGAAGCGGTCTATGGGGGCATATTGGGTACTAAGCGACCAAGGCTTATAAAAGATGCTTTTGGGATAGCGCGGTGAGTCGTTGGGCAAACCCAGCACTTGGGTCAGTTCCTCGCGCAGCAGGTGCTTTTGAGCAGTAAGGCTTATTTTTTTATCTTGTGTTTCTACATACAGTGTGGCGCTTTTGATAGCTCCTTGGGCATTGTTGCGAAAAAAGAAAAGCCCTCGGTTAGAGGCAATATATGCCTTAGCAGCAGGTTCTACAAGAGTATAGTCTTTCCCTTTGCCAAAAAATATAATCAAGTTGGCATTTTGGGCGCTAATTACTCGCTTTATCGAAAGCCCCGTAAGCCAAGCAAGTTCTTCTACTATCTTTTGCAGCTCTTCTAATAATTCTTCCGAGGCCTTGCCTTGTACTTGGTAGCGAATCTCGCCTTTCCACTTGCGCAGTATTTGTTTTTGCTCTTTGTAAAACTCCTCTTGCAAGGCTACTTCCAAGAAGTAAGCTTTCACCTCCTCCAAAGTAATGTTTTTGCCTTCTTCTTTTCCGAGGGTATTGCGCAGGGCTTGGAGCATCTCTTTGGCCTTGTCGCCGCTATGCTGTGCTTCCGAAATACGGACAAATAAAAATAGCAGAAAGAAAAATATATATTTAGTTGGCATCATCTCAAAACAAAAAAGGTACACCTCATAGAGCTGTACCTTTCCAAAACCACTACAAAACTATTTTATGCTTTTATTTATCACTTTAAAACCCTTTTCTTATTATCAAAACTAACAAAGAATGTCCGCTTGTACAAGTGCATTTTTATGAAAACTCACTTTTACTTCACGAAAGGCAAAGTTTAGCTCACTAAAGCGACTTTATTGCTGCTCAATGATATTGCCTTTGTACTGCGCATCTACCATTTTTCCTTCTTTGCTAAGCTTTTCGATGTGTTCGATAATCATATCACGTACTTTTACCTCGGTAGAAAGCAAGCTTTTTCTCTGCAATAAAAAGCCCATATCATCACCACCATTGGCCAGATAGTCGGAAGTAGCCAACAAGTAGGGCCTTGCTTCCAGCGGCTTGCCACCTATCAATACCTCTTTTATTTGCCCTTGTTCGATACGCATGGTCAGGTTGCTTACCGAAATATTGCGATGACTGACTACGTACTGCAAAAACTGTTGGAGCGCTTCGCCTTCCAGCTCCACAATCACCAGCTCATTCTCGAAGGGCATCAGCTCAAAAATATCTGCTACCTTCACAACCCCTTTGGCAATAGGCACGCGAAGGCCTCCCGAAGTAACAAAGGCCAAATCTAAATCTTTGCGAAAGCTTTGGGCACGCTCAAAGGTGAGGTCGGCTACAAAATTTCCCAGAAGTAGCTCGCGCGCCTCACGCTGTTTGGGCAGCTCGCGGGCGGCAGTACCGATGATGCGGTTCATTTCGGCATCTATCTTCTGTTTGTAAGGCAAAATCATCGCCTCTATGGCGGCATCAGGCTGCAATCCTTTGTTTACTTCTATAAACTTCTGCTCAGTGCGCTGCTTCTTGTAGATGGTCGGCTGGCAAGAAGCGATACAACACAAAAAGAGGAACAGAAAAAATTTTTTATTGAAATCTTGCATGGCTTTGTGTAATTTGCCCGTGAAAATACAAAAATCATCTCCCTTTGTATATCTTTTATATGATATTTTTGGGTTAATTTTACAATTCAACTTATTTGTATCTCCGATAGAGCCGATATGAGCACATTATTTGAAGAATTTAAGGCCGCCGATTACCAAGCGTGGCTTGGCCGCACCCTGCACGAACTCAAAGGCAAAAGCCCCGACCTACTTCAGCACCTCTACTACGAGGGCTTCTCTTCTGAGGCTTATTCTGATGCATCGAGGCTGCCGTCTGAGCGTTTTCTCCAAACATTGCAAGCACTTCCCAAAAGTACAGAAGGCTCTTGGGAAAACCGAATGATACTCCCCGTAGAAGACCTCTCGCAGGCACGCAGCCTTGCCCAAGAGGCTCTTCGCAGTGGTTGCGACACGGTGGTGTTTGATGTAAGGAGCTTTAGCGGCACTTTGGACTATGCACAGCTGTTAGAAGGGTTCGACAGCAAACGTATCGGCATCATCTTCAATCAAGCCGCCCATATTGAGCAAATCGCGGCTTTGCCTTTGTATTACAGCTTTTTTACCTTTTTGGTAGATGGCCTGCTCAGCAACGAGGCTTCTGCTTCTTTTGAAAAGCTGAGCCAATATCTCCAAAAGAGCCAGCATCCCATACGCTTGGTGATTCACGGCCAGCTTTTCCAAAATGCAGGTGGCAATGCTGTACAAGAATTGGCTTTTACCTTGGCTTTGGCCATCGAGTACCTACACCGCCTCAGCGAGCAAGGCTTGCCTTTGGAAAGTTTGCTGCCGCATGTAGAAATCTCTATGGCCGTAGGCAATCATTACTTTATGGAAATAGCCAAGTTCAGAGCTTTGCGCTATCTGTGGCACCGTATCGTACAAGCTTTCTTGCCTCAAAGCAAGCCCCTGCCCCTGCGCATCCACGCCCGTACTTGTACTTGGAACAAATCGCAACGCAATGCCTACAATAACCTCTTGCGTAGCAGCACCGAAGCGATGGCCGCCATTATCGGCACTTGTGATGCTATCAGTATAGACCCCTACAATGCTACTTTTGAAAGCCCTAATGCTTTTGCTTGGCGTATGGCGCGTAATATTTCGCTGCTCTTGAAAGAAGAAGCCTACCTCGGTCAGATAGAAGATGCCGCCGCAGGCAGTTATACCATCGAAAAGCTGACAGAGCAACTTTGCGAAGAAAGTTGGGCACTACTCCAAAAAGTAGAAGCCCAAGGAGGCTTCCTAAAAGCTTTTGAAACAGGGTTTATCAATCAAGAAATTGAGCGAGTGGCCACCCAAAAAATCGAGGACTTCAAGCAAGGGAAATTGGTACTGGTGGGCACCAACAAGTACCCTCATGAAGAGGAGGCCTTGCCAATACCCCAAGTGCGCAACTTAGACCACCCCTTGCTCAAGATAAAACGGCTGGAAGAATTTTTATAGACTTCAATCTATCAAAAAAGGTGTGTAAGAGATGCTTACACACCTTTTAATCTCCTAAATGCTCTCCTTTGGCAATTTTGCTAATCATTTGCCGAATATGCTGCTCGGCACTGAACATATCCTGAAAAGAAGCCACTATCTTGTGTTCTGCCGAGAGCAAATAAGTGATACGCTTGGGAATACCTATAATAGGCACCAGCGCATCGTAAGCCTTGCACACTTTGCCGCTGGCATCGCTGAGCAGCTCAAAAGGAAGCTTGTATTGTGCTTTGAAGCGGAGGTGTGTTTCGATATCATCTTTGCTGATACCTAATACGGTTATTTCGGCATCTCTAAATACCGCAAACTGGTCTCGGAAGTCACAAGCTTCTTTGGTACATACACTCGTGAAGTCTTTGGGATAAAAATACAAAATACAAGGCTTTCCTGCCAAGTCTTGCGCCAACTGAAAAGTACTGCCCGAAGTAGAGGAAAGACTAAAATCAGGTGCTTGTGTGCCGTTTTTGAGTGCCATAATGAAATTTTATAATAAACTGCTTAGAAAAGTATTCACAATATACAAAAACGCCTGTATGAAGCGAATATTTTATTTTTTGCGCTCCAACAAGGCCATATAAAAACCATCAAAGCCATCTTGCCCGGAGTAAAGCTGCTTTTCGGAAAGGAGGGCAAAGTCATCGCCGTGGCGCTCTAAAAACCAAGCTACCTGCTCTTGGTTTTCGGAAGGCAAGATACTGCAAGTAGCATAAACCATCTTGCCTCCTACTTTCAGCATGCGGCTGTATCGCTCCAAAATATCGCGCTGTGTCTGGCGCAGGCCATCAATAAAATCCTCTTTCAACTTCCACTTGGCATCAGGATTCCGGCGCAATACGCCCAAGCCGGAGCAGGGTACATCTAAAAGCAGGCGGTCGGCACTACCTGCCAAGCGCTTGATAATTTTGGTAGAAGTAATGAGGCGTGTCTCGATAATATTTGCACCTGCTCTTGAAGCCCGCTTGCGCAGCTCCGACAGTTTGCGCTCTTCTACATCCATAGCCAGGATGCGCCCCTTATTTTGCATAAGCGCTGCCAAGTGCAGGGCTTTTCCTCCGGCTCCGGCGCAGGCATCTATCACGCGCATTTCGGGACTTACCTCCAAAAACTGAGCAATGGCTTGTGAGCCTGCATCTTGTATCTCAAAAAAACCCTCTTTAAAGAGCGGATGTCTGAAAATATTTTGACGCTCTTCCAATACCAATGCATCAGGAAAGGCCTCCGCTCGCTTTGTATCTACGCCCGACTCCTTGAGTTTCTGTTGCAAAGCGCCCAATGTCCCTTTCAGGGTATTCGCACGTAGCACCACCTCAGCTTCTTCATTGGCAGCCTTCATCTCTTGTTCCCAGATTTTATCGCCCAATTCCTTTTTTCCCAGCTCATCAAGCCAATCGGGCAGCGATTGTGCAATACGACGTGTGCCTCGCAGCTCTCGGTAGCGTTGTGCTATTTTGCTGGCTGCCAGCCCTTCAAACTCTTCCCAAGTGGGAAGTTCTTCTTCTTTAAAAAGCCACCAAGTGCCAAATATTCTCCAAAGGTGTCTTTCGCTGATAAAAGCCGCCTCCTCGCGGTAGCCAATCCCCGAAAGCTCCAGCAGCAAGCGCCACCAACGCACAATTTCATAGACCCCCTCTGCAATAAAAGCACGGTCGCGCGCACCCCAGCGTGGGTCAGATTTTAGTACACGTTCTAATACCTTATCGGCATAATTTTGTTGATTAAAAATTTCGGAAAGTGCCTGTACTACGGCACGCACCAGATTGTTGTGAAGCTTCATGAAAAAATAACAAAATAAATTGAGTGCCGCAAAGATACAAGATTATTTGCGGTATCGGGCAGACAAATTGCTTTTATACAACAAAAGCCTCCACAAAGGGAGGCTTTTGAGTGTTCTACTTTATATGATTGTTTAGAAAGCGTACTCGTTCTTCTCGATGAGGAACTCAGCAATGCGCTGGCGAGCAGCTTTCATATTGAAAGGCTCGGCTTTTGTGAAGCGCTTCAAGCCCATCAACATTACACGAAGTTCGTCGCCTTCGGCAAAAGAAGTGATGGCCTCTTTGCCTGCACGGTTCACGATGTCCACGGCATTTTGGAGATTTACCAAAGCCATATCTTTGTGAATAGCTACGGCAGCTTCTCCTCTCAAAGAAATAAGCTTCTCTACACGCAAGATGGCAGACTCAGCCACGAATACTTCGTTGAGCATATCGGCCAAGTTGATGAGGATTTCTTGCTCTTCCTGAAACTTCGCCATAAACTTCTGAGCAGCAGCACCAGCTACCATCAAAACAGCTTTCTTGAGGTTTTTAAGCACTTGCTTCTCAGCAGCAAAAGGCAAGGTTTCGTCGAGTGCTTCCATGCTGGGTACAGCCAAAAGTTCTTTGGCTACGGCCATTGCAGGTCCCATTACGTCGAGTTCGCCTTTCATGGCTCTTTTCAAGATAGTACCTACGGCCAACATACGGTTGATTTCGTTGGTACCTTCAAAGATACGATTGATACGAGAGTCACGGTAGCCGCGCTCTACGGGCGACTCAGCAGAATAACCCATACCACCATATACTTGTACGGCTTCGTCCACCACATAGTCGAGAGTTTCAGAGCCATATACTTTCATGATGGCACATTCGATAGCATACTGCTCAAAGCTCTTCAGCTTGGCGGCTGCCTCGTCCATACCGCTGGCCATATAGGCTTGGATAGCATCTTCGATGTTCTGACCTACACGGTAGTTGGCACTTTCGGTTACGAATACACGTACTGCCGATTGAGCAAGCTTCTGGCGAATGGCACCAAAGGTATTGATAGATACCCCAAACTGCTTGCGCTCGCGGGCATAGTTGATGGCGTGGTTCAAAGCTTCGCGCGCACCACCATTGGTAGAAGCGGAAAGCTTGATACGACCGATGTTGAGGATGTTCACAGCAATCTTGAAGCCGTTGCCACGCTCAGAGAGCATGTTTTCTACGGGTACTTTGCAGTCGTTGAAGAATACCTGACGTGTATCAGAACCTTTGATACCCATTTTCTTTTCGGGCTCGTTCATCGTGATACCGCCAAAGTCTTTCTCTATGATAAAGGCAGTCAGATTTTTATCATCTTCTATCTTGGCGAATACGATAAATACATCTGCAAAGCCACCATTAGTAATCCACATTTTCTGGCCATTCAATACATAGTATTTGCCATCTTCTGTGAGTGCAGCCTTGGTTTTGCCTGAGTTGGCATCAGAGCCTGAATCCGGCTCGGTGAGGCAGTAGGCAGCTTTCCACTCGCCTGAGGCCAGCTTGGGCAAATATTTAGCTTTTTGAGCTTCGCTTCCGTAGTATTGAATAGGCAAAGTACCAATACCTGTATGTGCCGAAAAGGCTACTGCGAAGGAGTGTCCGCCACCAAGGGCATCGGCTGCCAACATAGTAGAGTTGAAATCCATACCCGAACCGCCGTACTCCATAGGTACACCGATACCGAGCAAGCCCAGCTCACCTACTTTGTCGAGGAGCTGTGCCATTAGCTCAGGGCTTTTGGCTTCATCAATCTCGTGGAGGCGTGGATTCACTTCTTTTTGCAGGAAATCTTGACAGGCCTGCGCTATCATTTTCTGTTCTTCAGTAAATTCCTCAGGAATGAACATTTCTTGTGCTTCGATTTCTTTGATCAGAAATTCGCCACCTTTTACGAGTTCTTTGTTTTCAATTGCTTCCATGGTATATGACAATTTAATAGTTCAACAAAACGAGTTTTTAAATGCACTTCAAAGATACAAAAAGTATTCGGCATGCAGAACATTTTTGTAAGATTTTTTTGAAGATAGCGCCAAAGCCCTTATTTATTTTGGCAAAAATAACTTTTACAGATAGATATGGGAGGTCTTAATACACAAACACACGGCCTGAAAGAGGCCGCGTGTTTGTAAGATTCTATGTATTTGGAGCAGGCCTACGACTGGTAGCCTTGTTTGTAGAGGCTGGTTTTAAGCTCTTTGCGTGCGATGTGTATTCTGTTTTTCACAGTACCGATGGGTATTTGCAAGCGGTCGGCTATCTCATGGTACTTAAAGCCCTTGTAATACATCATGAATGGCAGGCGATATACTTCGTCGAGAGCATCAATGGCTTGTGTAATTTCTTGCATAGCAATACTGGTATAGGCGGCATTTTGAGTAACACTGCTGCTGGTATTGATATAATGCAGATTTTCGGTAGTATCTATGAAAGTCTTTCTTCTTACTACACGTTGGTAGTTGGTGATGAAAGTATTTTTCATGATAGTATATAACCAAGCCTTGAGATTGGTACCATCGGCAAACTTGTCGCGATTGGTAAAGGCTTTCAGGAGGGTTTCCTGAAGTAAATCATGAGCGTCCTCAACGTCTTTGGTAAGTTTGAGTGCGAAAGGCTTGAGAGACTTGGACACTTCTTTCAGCGAAAGGCTAAATTCTGATGCGGTCATAGATAAGTGTGTTTGTTTTATTTTGTTGAAACAAATTTACGAAAAGTTAAACAAACTCCAAATTTTTGTTTAACTTTTTTTTGGCAGGCATTCCTTTATTTCATTTTTTAATGCTGATGTGAAGCTAAAAAAAGCTTTAAAATAGATGTTTGAACATCTATTTTAAAGCTTTTACACTCTTTTTTGTTTAATTTAAAATATTCTGAGATTAAACATTTCTCCCTTGATAGTTTTGTTGAAGCCAAGCCTCTTCAGATACCGCCGGCGTAGGATGGGACGAAGCCAAAGCCTTGCTCACTTTCTTTTGGGCAGCTTGCAGGCTTGTGCTCACCAAGCGATGCTCAATGGCTTCTGAGTCAGCTATCTGCATTCGCTGAAGCAAAGTCTTTAAGCGCTCTTGTACAAATATCCGCATGAATGCAGACTCAAAGCTGACATAAAAACAGTGGCTATTGGGCGGAAGCTTCTGCAATACTTTTTGCTCCTCTTCATAGAGCGGATGCTTGCCATTAAAGTAGTATTGGGCATCGGCGGGTGGTAAAACAGGCAAGTTTTCAGCCAAACATACCTGTAGCAAAGCTGAGGAAAGTTTCTGAGGGCTTTGCCTTTCGGTGTAGTCAATGCCTGTTTGTTGGAGTACTTCCATAAGTTGTTGATGCTCTGTATCAAAAAAGGAAATCAAAAATACGGGCTGTGTGGTAGGCAAGAGTTTCAGCAGGGCTTGGTATTTGGCCAGCTCGCTCTGCCATACCAAATCTCTGCTAAGCATAGCTTTGTCTTGCTTAGAAGACTTTTGAAACCAAGAAAATAACTTCATACTATCAAAAATTAAAAAATGAGTAGGGCAAGTGCCCAAAGCCTTTTGTAAATGTGCCGGAAGCTCGTGTTGAAATCTTATCAATATAAAGAATAAAAAAGATAAAAACAAAATTTTATTTGGGCTTCTACGTTTTGTGAGAGTCAAGCACTATTTTTGTGGAAAATAATGCGCACTTCAAATTAAACAATCTTCCTGAATTTTTTATGTCTGAGAAAAAAACAATCAAGTTAGACCAGATTGACCGTAAAATTCTACAAATTTTACAATCAAATGGCAAAATTACCAATGCACAGCTTTCCAAAGAAATAGGCCTTTCTCCGGCACCTACTTTGGAAAGAGTAAAAAAACTTGAGAATGCAGGTGTAATAGCCAGCTATCATGCAGTAGTAGCACCTGAGCAAGTGGGTTTGGGCGTTACGACTTATGTGCAGGTATCTTTGGTAAGCAACAAGAAAGTGGTGATTGATGCTTTTGTGAAGCGTATCAATGCAATTGAAAACGTGGTAGAGTGCCATCACCTGACGGGTGCTTCGGACTTCCTGCTCAAGATTACGGCGGAGGATATCAATGAGTACCACAAACTCATGCTCGAAGAGATGAGTGAAATCAGCGAGATAGAGCGCATGCAATCTATGGTAGTGCTTTCTACTTTCAAAAACAGCCGCGTACTTCCCATACCTTGAGAAAAGGTTTTGAACAACATCCAATCGCTACTTGCTTATGAAGCAGGTAGCGATTTTGCTTTTTGGAGGTAGCCCACCATCAGCTTTCCTGCGTAAGCCGAAGCACCGGCCTCGCCCATCGCCGCCTTGAGGACTTGGTAGTCTTGCAGCATTTGGGGCAAGGCTACGCCTTGAGGCAATATTTTTTGGAGTTCTTGCTTGATTTTGTCGGGGGTGAAATCGTCTTGAATCAGCTCTTTGACCACCTCTTTCTGCATAATCAAATTTACCAGAGAAATATAGGGTACTTTGGCCACGCTTTTGGCAATGAGGTAATTGATTCGGCTGGCTTTGTAGCAAACTACTTGTGGCACGCCAAAGAGGGCAGTTTCGAGGGTGGCTGTGCCGGAGGTTACCAAGGCGGCCTGTGCGTGGGCAAGCAGGTCGTAGGTTTCATCAAATACCAATTTAATATTGGGCTGCGCTTCGGCAAGGGCATAGAAATCTTTGGGAAGTCGCCCAATACCCCCCACCACAAACTGTATATCGGGAAAGGCAGGCGTGATGGCCAGCATACCGCCGAGTATTTTTTGGATTTCTTGCTTGCGGCTTCCGGGCAAGATGGCGACCAGTGTTTTGTCGGGAGCGATTTGATGTCTTACTAAAAAGTCTTCAGATTTTTGGAAAGCCTTGATGGCATCGAGCAGCGGGTTGCCCACAAAATCCACCTCGTAGTCAAACTGTCGGAAAAAATCTTTCTCAAAAGGGAAAATCACAAACATCTTGTCCACATTTTTCTTGATGCTATACGCCCTTTTGGTATTCCAAGCCCATACCTTGGGCGAGATATAGTAGAAGTTCAGAATACTGTGTTGCTTGCAAAATTTGGCAATACGCATATTAAAGCCCCCGTAGTCAATGAGTATCACCACATCAGGCTGATAAGCCAGAATATCCTTTTGCGCCTCTTTGATAAAGCCCAAAATACGGCGTAGGTTTTTGATAATGTCCCAAAAGCCCATAAAGGCCATTTCTTGGTAGTGTTTTACGAGTGTACCGCCCACTTGCTCCATGGCCTCGCCGCCCCAGTAGCGAAATTCAGCGGCGGCATCTTCTTGTACAATGGCTTTCATCAGGTGGGAGCCATGCAAATCGCCAGACTTCTCTCCGGCTATGATATAGTATTTCATAAAAATAGTATCAAAATCGTCTCAAATTAAGAAAAATTTAAAGAACCGAATAAAAACAATTCTTAAATTGCATCTCATTATGATTTTTTAAACATGAAAGCAATCATTCCGGTAGCCGGTATCGGCTCCAAACTGCGCCCTCATACCCATACCCAACCCAAGTCTTTAGTCCCTATTGCAGGAAAGCCTATTTTGGCACATATTGTAGATGCCTTGGTAGAGGCCGGTATCCAAGATTTTGTGTTTATATTGGGCTATCTGGGCGATAAGATAGAAGATTATATTACCAAAACGTATGGTGCGGCACTGCGCGTAGATTTTGTAATTCAGGAACCCCGCGAGGGCTTGGCGCATGCCGTCTGGGTCTCGCGCCATACTTTTGCTCAAGAAGAAGAAATATTGATTGTACTCGGCGATACTATTGCCCCCGTCAATTTCAAAGAGCTTTTACAATCGCCTTACTCTGTGCTGGGTGTAAAAAAAGTCAATGACCCTGCTTCTTTTGGCATCGCCGAAATCAATGAGCTGGGCAAGATTATCCATCTGGTAGAAAAACCCAAAATCCCTAAGTCAAACTTGGCGCTGGTGGGCATCTACAAGATACGCAACATCCCGCTTTTGCTCTCCAGTATTGAGCATTTGCTGACCAACGGCCTAAAAAACCGCGGCGAATACCAGCTTACCGATGCCCTCATGCACATGGTGAGCCAAGGCGAAGACCTGCGCGTGTTGTTGGTAAACCATTGGTACGACTGTGGCAAAAAAGAGACTTTGCTGGAAGCCAATGCCATTTTGCTCAACCAAGACAAGTTTAAAGAAGACTTGCCGATTTTCCCCTCTACCATTATCATTCCTCCGGTGAGTATCGGGCAAAACTGCGACATCAGCAACTCTATTATTGGACCGAATGTGGCTATTGGCGACAACTCCATCCTCAAATACTCCATCGTGCGCAACTCCATCGTGGGTTCTTACAGCGAGCTGGAGAATGTGGTACTGAAAAACTCGATTATCGGCAACGACAGCTCGCTCAAAGGCCTGAGCCAAAGCCTGAACATCGGCGACAATACAGAAATCAATTTCAATAATTAGGCAGCCAAGTTTCTTGTCGGAGTGCCGTCTTATAGGGCGGCTTTTTATTTGCCTCTCGGCATTTTATACGTACTGTCCTTACCAAAAATACTGCTCAAATATTACATCTTCTAAAAAGGAGCTTTTATAAGTTCAGGAAGCTTTGAAAAAGCAAAAAGCTTTTTTGAGCATTTGGAGAATATCTTTTATTTTTTTTCTGCTAAATGAGAACCTTATCAAAGGTGTTTCGTAAAAGAAAACATTACTTATGTATTCTCGAAGAAAGCCATGAAAAGTTTCAAATTTCTCGCCCTCCTATCCGTCCTTTTCTTGTCTGCTTGCCAACAAGAGGACATCTCTACACCAGCAGCACGCCAAAAGCAACTCTTGGCCCGCACTTGGCAGGTAAATAGCGTAACAGGTAGCGGAAACTTTCAGTTTAAAGGAGATGCCATCATCTCTTTCGAGAAAAACGGCCTTTTTGAAATCTCCTCCCCTTACTTCTTGCCGCGTATTAGCAATGGAGCGCATCACCAAATATTGCTTCCAGCCAAAGGGCGCTGGGAAGTAAATGAGCAAAACCCAGAAGAAATATTGTTGTTTACTGATTCGCATGAGTTGTTTTTTGTAGCATCGCTACAAGACAATCAGACGCTTATATTGCGCTATGATGCCGCCGAGCCACGCCCCAACGATATTTTTGAGGCTACCTTGGTTATGAATATGCTGCCCTAAGGAGATATTTTGTTGAGCAACATCTATAAAAAACGTTAAAAACATCACTATTCTCATATTTTTTGATATTTTTGCTTCCATAAGCATCTTTTACTTGTTTACCTATCTTTATTGCTTGTGGAACGGAAGTTAGTGATTATCCCTACGTACAACGAAATTGAAAACATAGAGGCCATTGTGCAAGCAGTATGCAGCCAAGAGCCTCATTTTCATTTGCTTATTGTTGATGATGGCTCTCCCGATGGCACAGGCGCGCGCGTAAAAGCCCTCCAAGCACAATACCCAGAACAGCTTTTTTTGGAAGAACGCAGCGGCAAACTGGGCTTGGGTACAGCCTATATTCACGGTTTTGAATGGGGCTTGGCCAGAGGCTACGACTATCTTTTTGAGATGGATGCCGACTTCTCACACAATCCGCAAGACTTGGTAGCCCTCTATCAGGCCTGCGCCTTAGAAGGCTACGATGTAGCCATCGGCTCGCGCTATGTGAATGGTGTCAATGTGGTCAATTGGCCTATGCAGCGGGTATTGATGTCTTTTTTTGCCAGCTATTATGTAAAATTCATCACAGGCTTGCCCATTCACGATGCCACTGCGGGCTTCAAATGCTACCGCCGCAAAGTATTGGAATGCATTTCTTTAGAAAAAATCCACTTCGTGGGCTACGCTTTCCAAATAGAGATGAAATTTCAGGCTTGGAAATACGGCTTCCGCCTCAAGGAAGTGCCCATCATCTTTACGGAGCGCATCCGTGGCAAATCCAAGATGTCCTTCAAAATCTTCAAAGAAGCTTTTTGGGGCGTAATTTCCATGAAGATTCACAGCTTTTTCAGAACTTACCAGCAGCCTATTGCCTAAAGGCGCTGCCTCACCGCCTCATAAAGGATAATGCCCGCTGCCACCGATACATTGAGCGAGGAGATTTTGCCATACATCGGAATTTTGGCCAAATAATCTGCTTTTTTGAGCAGCTCCGGCGCAATCCCCTCATCTTCCGAACCCATAATAATGGCCGTAGGCTGGCGCATGTCGCTGCTATACAAATACTCGGCGGCATGCTCTGTGCAAGCCACTACCTGCAAGCCACTTTCTTGTAAGAAGCGTACCGCCTGCAAAAGGCTTTTTTCGCGGCATACAGCAATGTGGTGCAGCGCTCCGGCAGAGGTTTTGATGGCATCGCTGTTGATTTGGGCGGTATTTTGGGTAGGAATCACCAAGGCATCTACTCCGGCACACTCGGCGCTGCGGGCAATTGCCCCCAAGTTGCGCACATCGGTAATACGGTCTAAAATCAAAATCAGTGGATTTTTCCCTTCAGTAAAAGCCTGTGATATCACGTGGTCGAGCGAGGCATAGCTTACCTCTGACACAAAGCAGATAGCGCCCTGATGGTTTTTGCGGGTAATTTTATCCAGCTTAAACTTCGGCACTTTCTGCACGGGCACTTGATGCTCGCGCGCTACTTGGAGCAGCTGTCGCGTAAGCTCCGACTGCCCCATTTCTCTGTCGAGCAGGAGGCGGTCTATTTCTTTTCCGGCGAG
This sequence comes from Thermonemataceae bacterium, assembly GCA_036788275.1. GTDB lineage: Bacteria > Bacteroidota > Bacteroidia > Cytophagales > Thermonemataceae > DAIQNQ01. The sequence goes on along the minus strand of DAIQNQ010000014.1, from coordinate 3,733 downwards.
AATCGCCTCTATGATGGCACGCAGCCCGAATATCATGGTGCCTGCTTCTTGTGGTATTTCTCTCAAGGGAGTCTTAAAGTTTAAGATGGACGAAGAACTAATTGCGCCACATTTTCTACGTGGGCGGTTTGTGGAAACATATCTACGGGCTGCACGGCGCGCACCTCGTAGCGCTCGTTGAGCAGCGCCAAGTCGCGGGCTTGGGTAGCCGGATTGCAGCTTACATATACAATGCGCTCAGGGCTTGCTTGCAGCAGGCTTTGCACCACAGCCTCGTGCATACCGGCGCGGGGCGGGTCGGTAATCACCACTTCGGGCTTGCCTTGGGCAGCTATAAAATCGGCGGTGAATACATCTTTCATATCGCCTACAAAAAAGTTGGTATTTTCGATACCATTGATTTGGGCATTGATGCGGGCATCTTCGATGGCGGCTTCTACATACTCCACACCTACCACTTTGCGAGCGCTTTTGGCTACAAAATTGGCGATAGTGCCTGTGCCTGTGTAGAGGTCATAGACGGTTTCTTGGCCTGTGAGGGCAGCAAAAGTACGGGCTATTTTATAAAGCTGGTAGGCTTGTGTGGAATTGGTCTGATAAAAAGAGCGAGGCCCTACGCGAAATTGCAAGTCCTCCATCGTTTCGGTGATGTAGGGCTTTCCGGCATAGAGCACTGAGGGCAGGTCTTGGTAGCTGTCGTTTCTTTTGGTATTGACAATGTATTGCAAGGAGCTGATTTGCGGGAAGTTTTGCTGCAAGAAGGTCATCAAGCCTTCGATGGCGGGGCTGTCTTCGTAGGCAAAAATCACCAAGACCATCACTTCGCCCGTATTGGCGGTACGGATAATGAGGTTGCGCAGCAGGTTTTCTTGCTTTCTCAAATCAAAGAAAGAAAGTCCTTGGGCAATGGCATAGCGCTTCACGGCCTCTCTGATGCTGTGCGAAGGCTCGGCTTGCAGGTGGCACTCGGCGATGTCCACGATTTTGTCGAAACGCTCCGGCACATGGAAGCCCAAAGCCTTGGCCTCGAAGCTGACACCGCTTGCAATCTCTTCTTTGGTGAGCCAGCGGCTGTTGGAAAAGGTAAACTCCAGCTTGTTGCGGTAATGATAGGTGGTAGCCGAAGGAATAATAGGCGCGATGAGCGGCAGTGCCACTTTGCCGATGCGTGTGAGCTGGTCGGCCACTTCTTGTTGCTTGGCTTCGAGCTGCTTGGCATAGCTCAGATGCTGCCATTTGCAGCCGCCACATACACCAAAATGCTGACAAACAGGTGCTACACGATGCTCTGAATACTGGTGATACACCAAGGGCTTGGCCACCCAAAACTTCTTCTTCTGTTGTGTTACCTGCAAATCTACAACATCACCTGGGGCGGCATTGCCTTCTACAAATACCACCATTTCGCCGTGCCTTGCGAGGCATTTGCCCGTAGAGGCTACTTTTTCGATATATACCTGCTCCAAAATGGGCAGCACTTTCTTTTTCTTCGACTTCATAGCCACAAATTTATGGCTTTGTAGCAGATAAGAAAAGCTTTGGGCCGGAACATTTCTCGGACGGGCAGAAAAGTAAATATATTTTGTACTTTTGGAATACCAATACGTTTGTCTGGTTCACGCTTGTATAACATCAATAAGCACGTACCCTGCACCCTCACCTATTTTTACTTCTCCTTGCTATGAGTATGTTTTCCAATAAGCCCTTGCTCCTTGCAGAGCTTCTGCCTGAGGACATCGCCAATCCTGACTACCAAATGCTTGCCCCAAAATACTTGCTGGTGGAGCGTATTCACTTCTCTATCATTTTTTTGGCAATGACAATACTCTATGCGGCACTTTTGTACAAGTTGGTGTATCCCAAATTTGGCTGGGAGCTGACCGTGGCCGCTTCGCTGCTCTGGCTGCTCTTTGGCTTGCTATATTGGCTCAATGATGTTTGGAGCTTTCGGGCAAGTGGCTATGCCCTCCGTGAGCAAGATTTGCATTACAAAACGGGCTGGTGGTGGCGAAAGCTGCGGGTGGTTTCTTTTAACAGAATCCAACACCTGAGCCTTGAATCGGGACTTATCGAAAGAAGATATGACTTGGTTTCGCTGGCCATTTATACTGCCGGAGCGGGGCAGGCCGATTTTAAAATAAGAGGTCTTCGCAGAGAAACAGCCCTGCAAATCAAAGAGTTGATTGGCCAGAAAGTACATATAAACCAAGACGAGAATTCCTCCGCAGCAATATCAGAAGAGAATGAATGAGACAAATTGGGGCACGCCACAGCGGCAATCGCCCAAAGCAATTGTGATTTTATTTCTAAAAGCCACTGTCAAATGGCTCAAAGCCTTTTGGGTAGTGATTTTACTCTTGTTTTTTAAGCCTGCCAGCAGTCCCGAAAAGCAAGACCTCCTCAATCTTTGGCTATTGTGGGGTGCAAGTGCCCTGAGCTTGCTATTTGTATTGGGTGCTTTGCTTAAATTTTGGTTTTACCACTTCAGTATTCAGACAGATACCCTTCAGATACAATCGGGCTGGTGGCGACGCAAGCAGCTGTCAATTCCGCTGCGCAGCATACAAGGCGTACAATTGGAGCAAGACCTTTGGCAGCGCCTGTTGGGGGTGTGGCGGGTTTCTTTTGATAGCATCGGAAGCGAACAAGTGGATGCTCGCATAGATGCGCTCTCCAAAGAAAAAGCCGAGCAACTGAAAGCACTCCTTTTGCACGACAAAAGCCCCATATCCATACAAGCAAGCCTCGAAGCAGCACCACAAGCTCTTTATCGCTTAGAGATGGGCGACTTGATGAAGCTCAGCCTTTCGGCCAACCATTTGGAGGCTTTTTTCATTTTGTTGGGATTGGGCATGCGCCTGTGGCAGGATTTGAAAAATTTTACAGATAAAGACACCGAAAGCAGGCTCTACGGCTATGCCAAAAACTTTGCCCAGCAGGGGCTTCCCTTGTGGTCTTCTGCCTTGTTGTTTGTGGCCGCTGTTTCTGTATTGGTCTCGGCTGGGCGCACCTTGCTGAAATACTACGACTTTCGGCTCGAAGAAGACCCCAAAAACTGGAAACTGGCTTGGGGGCTGGCCACAAGGCATCAGAAGATTGTAGCTCGCCAAAAAATTCAGATGCTCAGCTACCGTGCCAACTGGCTGAGGCGCAAGCTGGACTTCTGGATTATGCAGGTGCAATCGGTGGGGCCGGGGCAAGGCAACAACCAAGCACTTTCTACCCTTTCGCTCCCTTTCACTTCTTTTGAGCGGGTCTTGCGGCTGTCGGCCAGCTACCTGCCCTTGGCAGCGGTGGCTACCGAGGGGCGGTCTATCGCCCGGGTATATTGGCTGCGCCGTAGCTTGCTGCGGGCCTTGCCAGTCTCGATATTGGCAGCAATCATTTTATACTTTTGGAAAGGCGGCTACTGGCCTGCTTTGGGCTTGCTACTTTTGGGCTACGGTGTGGGGCACTTTTATTTTTGGCAACAAAACTTTCGCTGGTTGGTAAGCGAAGAAGGCCTCCGGCTATACAGCGGCGTGTGGGGCAGAAGCTACACCTTGCTCAAGTGGGAAAAAGTACAGCAAATCAATATCAGCCAAGGAAGGTATCAGTTTCTGAAAGACTGGGCAGACATTCACTTCATTACGGCGGGGGGCACGGCGCATATCCCCTACCTGCCTTTATCCACCGCTCTGCAACTCAAAGAGGAGGTGATGTATTTGATAGAAAGTAGGCAGATACAATGGTG
>DAIQNQ010000013.1:22998-35129 GCA_036788275.1 Thermonemataceae bacterium | reverse complement strand
CCGTAAGCAGTGCGAAAGATTTTCTTGCCTTTAAGAGTATGTATTTTGATGAGGTATTTTGAAAATAAGACTTTTGTGAGCTATTTTAAACCCTTAAAAGGGTTTCATTATATGATATTTTCATAGTCCACGGTTTAAACCGTGGGCTATGAAAATAAAATAACATTGATATCATGGATTTGCCTATTTTTAGAATATAGAATACAATCTATTGATTATCAGTATAAATATCAAGATAATGTAAGCCCTTTATGTCGCTCCTACGGAGCTTTTTTGCTTGCACTATCACAAAGCTATTCGCATTTCGCCCCGCCGGGGCTTGTAGGCGCAGCCCAAAAAACAATTCCAAAGGAATGGAATGTTGATAGAAATGAAGACAGAAAACAGATACGACCCCGACGGGGTCGAAGTCTTTTATGGTTTTGGTGCTATAAACATTGTACCCTGAAAGGGTAGAGTGTGTATGTTTTAGTCAAGATTGAAGCATTCATTTTCTGCTTTTGGTTGAGTTTTAATCTTTTAAAGTTCAAATATGCTTGGGGTGTTTCTAATTATCATTTCTCTTTTTTTCTATTGGTATAACTTTAAAGTCAAAAGGAATATATGTGTTATAACCTTTGGCTGCAAAAGCTACAAAAAAATCTTTAAATTCTCTAAGGTACTTCCAATCTTCTTCAATTTGCTTATCTAAAGTATCTTTAAAGTCTTTCCAGTTATCGAAAAGCTGTAATACAAATTGATTTACAGCAAAGCTATCCTTATTAAATGGTTCTGGCTGCATCATAGCGAATAAAAAACCATCAAAGTCTTTTTTCAAGAAAAAATTACTTAATATCTGCTTTGCCCTGGATGGGATTATCTCTTCTCTTTGATAAGTATTATCATTTACTTTGATCCTCTCTGTATATTTACAACAATGAAACAAGCTAAAAACCTCATATTTTATTTCATCATCATCTACTATCTTATCAATACTTGAAGTGTATTTGTCAAGGTAATCCAAAGCGATTTCTAATAGACGATTTCTTAAAAAAGGAAGAGAACCCTCTTCAGAGTCATGAGCAAAGTTAAGCTCATTGTTTATTGCCCTAATAAATCCGGCTTCAAACAGATAGGGTGATTTGGCTTTCTGAAACAAGCCTTTTAAGAATTCATCTAAGGTGCTTTCTTCTTTATATAACTTTTTTCCTTTATAAAGAATCTTTTCATACAAGTCCTTACTGTTATATTCCACCAAATCATCATTTTCTTTGCTATTCAGGCTTGCTAAATAGAATATTGTACTAATTGTTTTCTCAAAATCTTCTTTATCTACAAACTCTTTTATGTCATAAAATCTCTGTTTGAGCTCTTTTTCTAAACCTTCATTGACCCATTCCTTTATTTTTATATTAAAATCTTCTTGATTTAATGCTCTCGCCTCTTTGAATTCAACCTCAGATAATATATCTGTAAGAAGTCGGTAAGTAAAGTATAAGTAAAATTTGTTACTATTCACTACGGATAGGTGTGATGGTTTTTTAATACGATAAATATCTTGAGGACTAAAAATTTCGTCTATAAAATCAACTATTTTTTGTATATCATTTTTAGGAATCGAGAGTTCATCATAGTGTTCTACTAAATATTTCTCCAAAATAGTGGTATCTTTTGAATTTGTATTGGAGGTGCTTCCTTGTATGTTTTTCTTTTCTTTATCATCATTTTCTTTTTTTAGTTGATAGTAAAGCCCTTTGGATATAAGCAACTTCTCTGTTTTTTTAAATAGCAAACTGTGAACAGAAGGATATTTGAGCTTGAGCAACTCCAACCTTAAAAAATCATCAAACTCTACTTCTCCCTTGATTTTGGTCAAGTTTAAAACTATGGCATTAGCCAATCTTGTAACATCGCGCATGTTTTCAAGCCATTCATTCAGGTAGTTGAAGATGTAGAAATCATCTTCAACAATACTTTTTTCAATATGATTATATAAATCGTGCTCATTACTTAGCTTCTGTTTTAGTTTTTTAGCCAGCTTGTTTCTGAGAGTCTGTTTTTTGAAATATGGCAATGTTATTTCTAACTGGAATATCTTTTCTAAGAAATTTTCTTTGTTATATGAATTCAAGTCTTCTAAAGCTTTTACTATGTAATTCCTGTCATAAGCGACGATAAAAAAGGTGTTGTGAAAGTTAGCAGTATTGCGAATCAGCCTAATAATTTCTATTATTTCTTCTTTATCCAATCGGTCTAAATCATCAATATAGATGACTATTTTCTTGTTTGTTTTTTCTAAAATGCTATTAACACTATCAAAAACCTGTTTTAAAGATTTTGCACCTTTTAGTATGTTTATTGATGATATGATGGTTTTGGCAGCTGAACTTTCATCCAATGATACAAGCTTGTCAGAATAGTTAGTGAGTACACGAGAGAGCAAAGGGCTTTCAATTGCTTCCTGAAAAGTCTCAAAGAAATCTTGAATAATGGCCTTGGGAGAATTGCTTTTCCAAGGGTCAAAGTCAATATTGATAATTTCATCATTAAATTTGTCATTACCTTTCAAATCTTTCTTTAGAAGGTGCATAAAAGATGTTTTTCCAATACCCCACTTCCCATTTATTCCAATAGCAAATGAAGATTTAAAGTGGCTTGACCTAATTCTATCGGCAACTACCTTGGTATATTGAGCATATCCAAGTTCATCAAGTTCATCAAGCTCATCAGGTTTGTCTGGATCAATGGGTTTATCAATAAAGAAAGCATCTGCTTCATTTTTCTTTTTAGGGGGCTTTTGATAAACCTGACGTAGAAGGCTGATAAAAGGGAATGTCCATATTATATCTGTATATTTAAAAAATGGGTAAAGAGTAAAAGAATAAAATTCCCAATCATTATCTGTACACCTGTAGAACGTATAAGTGATTGCCAAAATAAACAGGTTAATGGTAAGTGCATAATTTGATAATTCCTTATCAAACTTACATTTTTTATGAATAAGCTGATGAATGAGATAAGCTATAAGATATAGGAGTGGGAGTAAAAAGATAATATCATTATACCATACAGATTCTATTTTACTGAGAAGGTGGGCAACAACCGTATTGGATAGCCAATCCTCAATGGGGTTTTTAAGAAGAATAAAAGCTGCGATGGGAATAATGTAGGCTATGTAGTTGCCTTTAACTATTGAATTGAGTATTTTTTTCATTTTTTCAACGTGGATTTTACTTATTTCTTCTCTTATGGTCATAAATAGCTCCAAAGTCATTCACAAAAAAAGCCTCACTTTATGCGAGGCTTTTTTGTTTATTTACATAGACTTCAGCAGCAGTTCGGCGAGGTCATAAACCTTCACTTCGGCTTCTTTCTCTTTGTTTTTTAGTCCGTCGGTCATCATCACCATACAGAAGGGGCAACCCACGGCCACCACCTTGGCATTGGTTTCGAGGGCATCTTCGATACGCTCCACGTTGATGTCTTTGTTGCCATGTTCCGGCTCTTTAAACATCTGCGCGCCGCCTGCTCCACAGCAAAGGCCTTTGGCCTTGGCACGCTTCATTTCTACCAGTTCGGCATCCAAGGCCTGAATCAACTCGCGAGGCGCTTCATATACATCGTTGGCGCGGCCTAAGTAGCAAGAATCGTGGAAGGTGATTTTCTTTCCCTTAAACTCTCCCCCTTGTACCTTGATGCGCCCTTCATTGATGAGCTGCTGCAAGAAGGTGGAATGATGCAATACCTCGTATTGGCCTCCCAGTTCGGGGTATTCGTTTTTGAGGGTATTGAAGCAGTGGGGGCAGGCCGTTACGATTTTCTTTACCTGATACATATTGAGCGTTTGGATATTGCTCATAGCTTGCATCTGAAACAAAAACTCATTGCCTGCGCGGCGTGCCGGGTCGCCGGTACAAGACTCTTCGGTGCCCAATACGGCAAATTTTACACCTACTTTGTTGAGAATCTTTACGAAGGCGATGGTTACTTGCTTGTAGCGGTCGTCGAAGCTACCCGCACAGCCCACCCAAAACAATACTTCGGGGCTTTCTCCTTTAGCACTCAGCTCGGCCATCGTAGGCACTTGAAAGGTTTCGTTACTCATATATAAAGCGATATTGAAAGGTTCTGAAAATGATTTTAAATATTAACTATTCAGTTTATCTGCCCAGTTGAAGCGGTCGGAGGGAGCAAATTTCCAAGGCGACATACTGGTTTCCAAATTACCAAACATAGAGTTCCAAGAGGCAGGCGTATCGGCTTGCTCCATGGTAATGAAGCGACGAATATCCACAATGATAGAAAGTGGGTCAATATTCACAGGGCAGGCTTCTACACAGGCATTGCAAGTAGTGCAAGCCATGATTTCCTCTTTGGTAATATAATCTCCAAAAAGACTCTTGCCATCGTTCAGGGCTTCTTCGGTACTTTTGCCTTTGGCAATGTGCTTGCCGATGTCTTCGAGGCGGTCGCGTGTGCGCATCATAATGGCTCTGGGCGAAAGCATCTTTCCGGTTTGGTTGGCGGGGCATTGCGAGGTACAGCGCCCACATTCGGTACAAGAGTAAGCGTCCATCAGCTGTTTCCAAGTGAGGTTGTTTACATCTTTGGCACCAAAGCTGGCGATGGCCTCTGCGGGAGCATCGTTGGGGTTCATCAGGCCAAGGGCAATTTTTACCTCATTGGTAATGGCAGGCATATTTTCCATGTGGCCTTTGGGCGACAAGTTGGAGAAATAGGTATTGGGGAAAGCCAAGGCGATGTGCAAGTGCTTAGAATACGTTACATAAATGGCAAAACCCATAATACCCAAGATATGAAACCACCAAGTGGCGCGCTCCAAGGCAATCAAGCTGCCATCGCTCATACCCTCAAATATCGGAACGAGCCATTGGCTAACGGCAAAGCTGCCTACCTGCGGGTAATGTTCTGCGCCGCGGCTCTGCAAAATACTGTCGGTGGCATTCATCGTAAAGAAGGCCGACATGAGCAAAATCTCGAAAATTAGAATCAAGTTGGCATCCATACGCGGCCATTGGGTCATTTCTCTCTGCCAAAAGCGCTTGAGCTTTGCTACATTGCGTCGGCTCAAAAACACCACACAAGTAAGCAATACGCCCAAGGCCAACCACTCGAAGGTATTGATGAGGAAGCCATAGAGCGAAGCACCCAGTACAGGGGCGAAGAGGCGGTGCGTGCCAAAAATACCGTCGAGGACGATTTCCAGCACTTCGATATTGATAATCAAAAAACCAGCATAGATGATAAAGTGCATCAAGCCTACCAAAGGCTTCTGAAACATCTTTCCCTGACCAAAGGCCACCAAGAGCATGGTTTGCCAACGTTTGCCCGGCTGGTCGTCACGCTGGAGCGACTTGCCGAGTTGGATGGTTTTTTTGAGAATGCTGATTCTTTTGAACACAAAATAGCCTGCAACAGCCAAACAAGCTAAAAATAAGATTTGGGGCAAGTAGTTCATAATAAAATATTTAAAGAGAAGCGTTTTATTTTTTTAGAAAAAAACCTATGAAATGTTTGGTAGATAATCTCTGAGCCTATATCTTTGCACCACCTTAAATGAAAGGAAAAGCAAATTTTAAAAGGTGCGGTAGCTCAGTCGGTAGAGCAAAGGACTGAAAATCCTTGTGTCGGGGGTTCGATTCCCTCCCACACCACAAGCCTCTCGGTATGCCGAGGGGCTTTTTTGTACTTTGGCAATTATTTGAAAAGTTAAAAGAGAAAAACATAAAACAAGATACGTTAAATTCAAAGATACAATTCTTTTACGATAAATTCCTTGGTGAAGCCAGTATTGCTTTTTGCACCTTCCTTTTGCCCGTAAAAGTCTTTAGAAAACAAGCTAAATCAGACAAAATTAAGCTTTTCTGCTCGAAAAGTAGTATGCTTGCCGAATATTTTGTTTAATATTGAACGATTCTAAATAGAAGAAAGCTTCGCTTATATGCAAAGCTGTAAAGAGTACTTTGTTATTCAGAGTGTTAGGCGTGGTTGCACTTTTGGCAAGTACCCTGAATCAGCAGGTTGGTTTCTTGCACCGAGAAGCCGGAAGGAAGCTGCAAAGCGGGTATTTGCACGCTGTCGAGGCATTGGGTTTGGCCACATTGCTGGCATTTGAAGTGTACGTGTTCGTGTTGGTGCGCGTGTTCGGAGCAGTGTTGTTCGTTGCAAAGGGCATATTTGGGGGTGCCCTCATCATCGAGCACTTTGTGGATAATGCCTTTTTCGAGAAAGGACTTGAGGGTACGATAGAGCGTAACGCGGTCGAAGCTGTTTTCGAGGCTGCGCTCTAAGTCGGAGTGTGCCAAGGCAAACTCTTTTTCCAGAAAAATACCCAATACTTCCTCGCGGCAGTCGGTATGGCGCAACTGATGCTCTTTGAGCATATCTTTGATTTTTATTTGGCTCTTGGAAGCTTGATTCATTATTTTCGGTATTTTGTACAATGATGAGCGTGATTTTCGCAATTTGGTTTTCGATAATTTGCTGATACGCAAACCAAAAATCACTTTTATTTTGATACTATACACAAAAATACAAAATACTCGTCAGAGTTTTGGTATCGAAAGCATCAAATTTGCAAAAAAGAACGTAGTAGTTTTACTATTTTGTATAAAAGTAATACCTTTGTAATTGCTCAATCAGTTTTTGGAACTTTTATGTCAGATATTGCCAGTATCAAACTGAAAATCAACGAGAAAATTTTTGTACGCGACCCTGAGCAAACAGAGTTGGGCAGAAAGATTATCAAGCAATCTATTGACTTGATAGATGAAGTGGGTTTTGAGAAGTTTACCTTCAAAAAACTTGCCGAGCGCATTCATTCTACCGAGGCATCGGTATATCGTTATTTTGAAAACAAGCACAAGCTGCTTATCTATTTGGCCAATTGGTATTGGAGTTGGTTGGAGTATCAGGTAAACTACCAAATCCACAACATAGAAAATCCTGAGAAAAGACTTCGGGTAGCTCTACGAGTAATTGCCGGTGTATCGGAGCTGAGCGAGGAGTTTCAGCACATAGACAAGCAGGCTTTGTACCGCATTATTATGGTGGAATTGCCTAAGGCCTCGCATACCAAAGAGGTGGATGCCGACAACCGAGATGGCTTTTTTAAAAGTTATAAATCGCTCTGCAAGTGCGTAGCCATAATGGTACAAGAGGTGGACAGCACCTATCAGTTTCCTCATACCTTGGTGAGCATGTGTTTGGAGAGCGTGCACCAGCAAATCTTTTTCTCGAAGCATTTACCATCCCTTACAGACCTCAAAATCATCAACGGTAACTACGAGCCGATGGCCATTTATCTGGAAGATTTGGTTTTTCGAGTTTTGCGACCTTCCCCTGTCAGATAATATTGCTGAGGTATTGCCATTGGCTTCGCAGCCTGATGAGTTGCTCTAAAGCCTTTTGAGAAAAGCTTTGTGGCACTTGTAGGATATGGCAAATTTCCTTACCCAAAACGTGGTGCATGGTGGCCAACAGAATTTCATAATAAAGCCTTCCCGGCGCTTGCGTTTCAAATACCTCCAACAAAGCCTTGGTAAGCACTTGCCCTTCGGTACTTTCTCTAAACTGCCTTTGGGCAATCACTTTGTCGAGATAAAAAGCCTCTTTCAAGTTTTCTGGCAACAAAGCCTCTTCTACACCCAAAAGCGCCCCTACCACATTCCACAAATGCAGGCAATCTTCGGCCTCTTGCGGCGAGGCTTGGTAGCCCAAGCGCCTCAGCCCTCGCAATACGATATAAGAAAAAGAAAGATTGGTGCCCGCCATATCTTCCTGATTCACGGCCAAGCCCCAAGCGCTGTCCCAAGTGGGGGTGTTTTTGAGTTTGAAGCGGATAAAAGCGTGAAAAAGTCTGATTTTAAGAATATAACTTTGCAGCAGCTCCGGCTTTTGCCAATGAGCCGCTTTGTTTACGAAGCGCACAAAGCGGGCAGTTTCTTGCAGCCTGCGGAAGGCATCTTGGTGCAGGCGCTGCGAGAAGTGAAGCACTTTTACACCATCGGCAGCGGCATAGCAGTAGGGCAGCGAGAGCGTGCCCAAAAGCAAGAGAATATCTTTTTCGTGTTCCTGAAAAAAGCGACAAGCCCGTAGGACGCGTTTTTCCTCCATCCAAGCCGGAAAATCCTGCGCCGCTCGAAAGTCTGCAAAAGCCGAAGCCAGTGCTTCGGGTACGGGGCTTTGGGCAGCGCCGCTCAGCCATTCCATCATTTGCGGTACTTGGCCTTGCCAAAGCGGTTTATTTGCTTCGATGAAAGCATCGGCAGCAGCATCGCCTTGGAGGCGGTAAGTATCGAGTTGAGCAGAAGTAGGATAAGCAAACATAAGCGGAAGTATCAAAGCTCTCTCATGACTTTTTGTAAAAGGGAAATGTTTTTGAGGAGAAAAAAGGTTTTTAAGGACAAAGTTCGAATCGCTCAAAGAAATTCCAAAGCTCTTGGCTGGCAAAAATATCCAAGTTGGTTTCGCCGAAAGAGGCGAGATTTGGCAACTTTACTCCGGGCCAAGTATGGCCACCTCCATTGATTTTGTAAAATTTTACGCTTGTACTACAAGTGCCGTTGTTGTATTCAAACACACTTACAGTGGAATTATCGCTATTGTTGCTATCGGGCAAATTGATGGGAGGGAGCGTGTTTTGGCATTTGTTGTAAGCTACCCAATAATCAACGGCTTCCTCAATACCAACAATAGGCAAAGAATTAGAACCGACCACAATACCTCCTTCATAGGGCACGAATGGGTCATCTGTACCAAATATAAAAATTTGTGGAATGGCTCTTTGAGGGTTTCCGTTTTCATAAAGGCTTTGCGCCATAGTTGAGCCTATCGTACCAATGGCAGCAAATTGTGTATTCTTCTCGAAGGCGATACGCTGTGTTAAGAAGCTGCCATTAGAAAAGCCACATAGATAGACTTGTTTAGAATTGATGTTGTATTCCTCTTTGAGAGCAGTAACGAGACGGTCAATAAAGCCTACGTCATCAATACCCAATATATCGGGAGCCAAGCCGCGTCCATCAGCCCATACAAAGCTATTGGGGCTGGCCTCAAAAAAAGCTTGTGGATAGACCATCAGAAAGTTTTCGGATTTAGATACTTGGTTGAAATTGGTAAAATTGACTGCACTTTGAGCATTGCCACCACCACCATGCAAAAAAACAACGAGTGGAAAGGCGCTCTGCCCATCGTAGGAGGAAGGGATATGTAAGATGTATTTTCTCGTATTATTTTGGTAGCTGATAGTGCCATTCACGATTTCGGGAAAGGTCTGAGGGGCAGGGGTTTGCACTGCCTTTTTGCAAGAAAAAAGCAGTGCGCTAAGGAGAATACAGAGGCTTGTATGGACGATGTGCATAGAAGTATTTTTAAAAGTTTTGGCACTTAGAAGGGCTTTGGGCAAGCGGGTTTAAAACGATTCAAAAGAATATAAAAAAAGCCCCCAAAATTTCTTTTGAGGGCTTTTGATAAAGAGTTAGCGAAGGCTTAGCGTGTCAAAATCATCTTTTTGGTAACACGTTTGCCATTGCTGTTGAGTTCGTAGAGATAGACCCCGTTTTTCAAGGATTGGTCAGCTTCCCAGCGCAATTGCTGCTTGCCGGCCTCTCTGTCGGAGAGGTCGAAACTTTGTACCAATCTTCCGGTGATGTCATAAATCAAGAGTGCGTTTTGGCCTTTTTCAGGTAGCTCAAAGTTGAAAGTAGTACTTCCTCTGCTGGGGTTGGGGTAAGCCAAGAAGCTGTCTTCGAGGAGTAGCTCATTGAGCCCCTGTGCAGGTGCTTCGGTAACGGCGATGCTTGTAACGAGATTTTTGTCGAAACCATTGCCACGAGCGCTGATACTCACACTATATATACCGGGGCTAAGTCTTTCGTTGAGGATGGCCTCGTAAGCACCTTGTGCATTGGCTTGGAAGCGGAAGGCTACGGCACTGCTGCCGCCGAGCATTTCGCCTTCTAAGTTCATGCTGCGTACCAAAGTACCTGTGATTTCGGCAGGCTGCGATACACCTTCCAAAGTGCTGGTAAAGCGCATTGTTTCGCCCGACTGATATACCAATTTCTGGTCGCTAAGGCCATTGTCGAAGCTCATCTCGATACCATTTTCGGTAGTAATAATGGCTACGTAAGGGCTTTGGGCATCAATATAATAAGTACCAGCTTGGGGCTGCTCCAATACGACGGTTCTGAGCGATTCGCCGAGAACAGCCTCTTTGGGCCTCTGTGCAAAACCCAGTTCGATGTTTTGCTGCTGTACATCAAGGAGCTTGATGCTGCCATCTTCTTGGGCTTGGTAGAGTTCTACGGTAGCCTTAGTAGCTCCTTTTTCGATGATGAAGCTGTTTTGGCCACGTTCAGCACTGATAATTTGTGAACGGCTGCTGGTGCGCTTGTTAGGGTTGATTTGAGCAGGAGCTATTTCGGTATCATCGCCGGCTTCTCTGGCCAAGGTGCTGGGGAGCTGCGCGCGTACATATTGCCACATAAAGCGCCCTTCGGCAATCTCAAAGTGGTTGATTTTGCCTCTGGAATCTCTCTGTCCGAAGATAACGGCAGAGTTGGGGCGGCGAGAGCTGGAGTAAGGTACTACACCATCATTGCCACCTGAGAAATATATGCTCAAATTCGCATTGAGCAAAGCACCTGATACATAAAGTACGCCATCGAAATTCCAAGCACCAAAAGTGCGGAAGTTCACGCGGCTATTGTTGGCATTAGAAGAGGTAATGCTGCGGAAGTAGTCCATATAACCTGTTTGTAGCGAAGCGGTAGCCTCGTTGTATTGCCCGAATACTGCTGAAAGCCAAGATACCCAGCCACTCTGTGCGATGTTGGCCAGCTGTGTACCAAAGTGGGGCGAGCCCAAAGTGATGGTGCGCTCCACACGGTTCCAAGCGTTGTAGTGTACCAATGCGGCATCGGCATCTACACCGCCCTTGCTGTGGGCTACCACTACTACGCGGCTTACTCCATAGCGATTGGCAATGGTGTTGAGCATTCCGGCAAACATTTGGCCGTTAGCCCACATGTTTCTGTCGGGATATACCGATACAAAAGCTGTACGGTAGCCGTCGTTGAAAGCACGGGTGTACATATCATTGTTTTCCCACCAAGTTTTGGCGCTGCTGGTGTAGCCGTGGATAAAGACCAACACGGGGCGAGAGCCTGAATTGGCAGGGGTAGCGCCATAGTAAATAGCGCCTACATCGCCTGCCCCACCGCTGAGGCCACCTCGTAGGCTGCTCATTTCTTCGGGAAGAGGAAGCTGATGCTCTTTCTGGGCGTAGCTTGCACTGTACAGAAAAAGTACAATTGCAAAGCCGAAAAGTAGGGAGTAGAAATTTCTTTTCATGAGCTTAAATTGATTTTAACAGATGTGAAATAATATTCCAAAAATATAATTTCTTCTGATAAACTCCAAATTTATCATCAAAAAATACATAAATAAAATATGGAGATAAGTCTTTTGGATAAAATAAAAGTTGGCATAAGTGTATTTTTATTGGATTTTTATGCGAAAAAGCTCTTTTTTACTTACTAAAGTATATATGACAAGACCTGCTTTGAGAGATGTAAGAAAGTATGGAAAGAGAAGTGCTGCGGAAAAAGAGATACAGAAAGAGTTGTATTGATTTAGTGCAATATTATTCGTGCTGCATACTTTTATTTGCAAGATGCGGGACAAGATTTTACAAGTTTTGGGGCTGGTGCTGTTTGAGAAACTGTAAAATTATTGTAGTTCAGAGATTTAGAAGTAAAAAAATTTGGTAAGCTCCTTTCTTTTTGCGTTCTTTGCAAGCCTTATGTTAATTTATTGTTAATAAAATGTTTCTTCAAGATTAAAAAATATGGACAAGGCAAAAGAAAAGATAGTGTTCATCGTCAATCCCGTATCGGGAGGCAAATCGAAGCAAAAAATTGTACAACTGATAGACAAGCATCTCCGACAAGACTTGTTTGAGGCGCGCATTGTCTATACCGAGCGAGCGCAGCATGCCACCGAATTGGCACTGACCGCCGAAGAGAAATACATCGTGGCGGTAGGTGGCGATGGCACCATCAATGAAGTGGCGCAAGCCCTGATAGGTACAGACAAAGTGCTGGGGCTTATCCCTTGGGGTTCGGGCA
>DAIQNQ010000013.1:15318-22898 GCA_036788275.1 Thermonemataceae bacterium | reverse complement strand
CAAGCCCTGATAGGTACAGACAAAGTGCTGGGGCTTATCCCTTGGGGTTCGGGCAATGGCTTGGCAAGGCATTTGGGTATGCCTTTGAAGATAGAAAAAGCCTTGCAGCTTATCAATGAGCGCAGAACTGCCTTGATAGATACTTGCTTGGTCAATAATCAGCCTTTTTTGTGTACTTCGGGCGTGGGCTTCGATGCCTATGTAAGTGCGCTCTTTGCCAAGGCTGGTACGAGAGGTTTTTCTACTTATGTAAAGAGCACGCTGCAAGCTTTTTGGAATTTCCAGCCGGAGCGCTATTATCTCAAAACCGAGGAGCAAGAGCTGGAGTTAGATGCATTTTCTATCACTTTTGCCAATGCTTCGCAGTATGGCAACAATGCCTTCATTGCCCCCAAAGCCAATATACAAGATGGCTGGATAGATGTATGCTTGATAAAGCCCTTTCCTAAATGGCAAATGCCGGCCATCGGCTTGGGCTTGTTCACAAAGGGGCTTCCCCAAACACCCTATTACCAGACTTTCCGAAGCAAAAAGATTGTATTGGAGCGAAAGACTTCGGGAGCAAGCCATCTGGACGGCGAGAATTTCACCTTCGGCACGCGCTTAGAAGTAGAAATTAAGCCTTCGAGTTTGCATATTCTGACGACGGCAGCTTAATAGCCTCACAAAAAAGCCCCGCTTATCCAGCGGGGCTTTTGCTTTGTATAGAAGGAGGATGTTTTAGATTTCCTCAAAAAAATCTTCGAGGGCATCTTCCTCCTCATCGTTCTCTTCTGACTTATTTTCTTCTATTTTCTTGCCCTTGCGGTTCTTCCTGGCTTTCTCCATTTTGCTTCGGCGCTCTTGGATACGCTTTTTGGAGCGTTCTTGGGCTTTGTTCTTCATCTCTTGGTAGCTGGCCTTTTGTGTATCGTTGAGCTGGGCAGTGATTTGGGCATCACGCTCTTTCTGTACATTCATTACTTGTTCGCGAAGTGCTTTTTTATCAAGGGTCTTGTTGGCTTTTTGGGCTTTGGCATCTGCGCGGAGGGCATCCATTTTTTGGGCAGCGGCCAAATTGATACTCTTGATATTGGAGGATTGTTCGGCAGTGAGTGCGAGCCTTTTGTTGAGGCTTTTGGTAGTGGCTTCAGCCCTTTGTTCGGGTGTTTTGGGCTGGCGGTTTTCCATACGTTTTTGTTGTGCGATGCTCAGGGTGGCAAGGAGCACGAAGGAGAACAGGAATGCAATTTTTTTCATGGGAATCGTAATTTTGGTGAAAACTGATGCTTGGAGAGAAGCAAAGTTAAAAAGTTTAAATGTTTTTATGAAAATTCTGAAAATAGTCGTGCTTTTTGCTGCAAATCAATTATATTCACTTGGTAGTTTATTCAATTAATTTTAAAAGCGTATTAATATGAACACTCGATTTTCTTTCTTTGGCATGTTGTTGTTGCTGATATTTGTACTCACGGCTTGTCCGTACTCAGCTGAGTTTCCTTTAGATGCCCCTAACCAAAAGCTTTCGGCAGGCCTGCTGGGCGAGTGGGTAGAAAAAAGCGATTCAGAAAACCCAAGCTATTTCGTGATTACCAAAGATAGCGAACAGTTCTACAAATTTGTACAACACGACTACGACTCCAACGAGAAGGAATACAACAAAAAAGTGTATAAAGTGCATGTTACTAAGTTGGGCAATGTGGACTTTCTGAACTTGCAAGATGCCTCTGACGAAAAGTTTTATTTCTTCAAATTAGAAAAAGAGGCCAATGGGCAAAGCTTCAAGCTTTATGAAGTAACAGACAATATAGACGAGACTTTCAAGACTTCTGCCGAGATGAAAGCCTTTTTTGATAAGCACAAGGCACTCAGCTTTTTTTACAACAAAGACGAAAAGACCTATAATAAGCGATAGAAAGTGATATTCCGAAAAAGCGGCTCTCTTTACAAAAGGAGAGCCGCTTTTCTTTAAAAATGCTTTCGGTTGATGATTTCGTTGTAGATGATGGCATCTTTCACAGCACTACGGCTTTGCAGTTTTTTTCTGAAGCGGCTGTTGCCCACTGTTTTCAATACATAAGCCCCTTCGTGTTGGTCTTTGTTGCGCTCTTCATCGTTCATTCCTTGGTTGGGAATCTCCGATTCGTAGCTAAAGTAGTCTTGTTCTACCTTGAAGCGCTTGCTATTTTGTAGCCTTGCGTTTTGCTCGTCGTCTTGTGTTTCTACCTTGCTTTGCTGCGTGTTTTCGGATTTTACTTCTTGGAGTTGGCGCAACAGCTCCTCAAAGCTGCTCACAGGTTTAGTAGAGGTGCTTTGTGGTGAATTGGGTATTTCTTGGGGCTGCTGTTTTTTTTGCTGTTTGCCTGCTCCCCTCAAGAAGAGGAGAATCACCGAGATAATGATGTAGATGATAATTTGCTCCATATCTGTAAAATCAAAATTAAGAGATTTCCTATTTCGTATTACACAAAGCTAAACAAAAGCCCGAAAGAACAAGCACACTTGGCCGAGTTTTTCCAAAAACAGGCAAATCTCTGCTTGCCGCCGAAAAGGCCAAGAAGTCGCACAATTTTTAATATTTGGATAACATTCCGGTTACTTTCTTTATTTTTTGGATATATATTATCGGAAATAGCACATATTTTATTCACACACCTGTTTTTTAACACTTTGTTATAAAGAGCCTGCCCATTAGGACAGGCTTTTTCTTTGGAGGCCAAGGCACAAAATTCTCCGAAATGTGTAGCTTTGCAAAATATTTGCCTCGGAAGCCCCATGCCCAATTTTAAAGAGATATTAGACCAGTCGCCTGTATTCGCACAAGTAGCCGCTGCCGCAAAGGCCTTGCAAGTGCCTGTGTATGTAGTGGGCGGCTATGTGAGAGACCTACTGCTCAAGCGCCCTTCCAAAGACATTGACTTTGTGTGCTTGGGCAGTGGCATTGCCTTGGCCGAAGAGAGTGCGCAGCGCCTTCAATCTGGTACAGAAGTGGCCTTTTTTAAGAATTTTGGCACTGCCATGTTCAAATGGCAAGGCTGGGAGTTGGAGTTTGTGGGCGCGCGCAGGGAGTCTTACCAACGCCACTCCCGCAAACCTATCGTAGAAGATGGCACATTGGAAGACGACCAAAACCGACGCGATTTTACCATCAATGCCTTGGCTATCTCGCTCAATGAAGAAAACTATGGAGAACTGATAGACCCTTTCGGCGGGCAAGACGACCTGCGCCGCAAGTTGATTCGCACGCCGCTCAGTCCCGATATTACCTTCTCCGACGACCCGCTGCGTATGATGCGCGCTATTCGCTTTGCTACACAGCTCAACTTTGATATAGACCCCGATACCTTCGAGGCCATTATTCAAAACCGTGAGCGCCTCAAGATTGTATCGCAAGAGCGTATTAGCGACGAACTCAACAAAATTATTCTTGCCAAGCAGCCTTCTTATGGCTTCAAGTTGCTCTTTCAAGCGCAGCTGCTCCCGCTGTTTTTTCCCGAAATGGTGGCCTTGCAGGGCGTAGAGGTGGTAAATGACAAAAAACATAAAGATAACTTCTATCATACTTTACAAGTATTGGACAACCTTAGCGAGGTTTCTGAAGACCTCTGGCACCGTTGGGCGGCCATCTTGCACGATATTGCCAAGCCCGCTACCAAGCGCTTCGACAAAAAAGTGGGCTGGACTTTCCACGGCCACGAAGAAAAAGGCGCGCGCATGGTGCCTGCTATCTTCAAAAGACTCAAGTTGCCACTCAGCGAGCCTATGCGCTTCGTACAGAAACTGGTACGCCTGCATCTGCGCCCCATTGCTTTGGTAAAGGAGACTGTAACCGACTCGGCACTTCGCAGGTTGCTCTTTGAGGCGGGCGACGATATAGATGCCCTGATGGCACTGTGTCGCGCCGACATCACCTCCAAAGATACACGCCGCGTAAGCCGCTATCTGCAAAACTTCGACAGCGTGGAGCAAAAACTCAAAGAAGTAGAAGCCAAAGATCGCCTGCGCAACTTCCAGCCCGTTATTACCGGAGAAATCATTATGGAGGCCTTCGGGCTCGGCCCCTGCAAGGAAGTAGGCGCTATCAAAACAGACATCAGGGAGGCGATTTTGGAAGGAGAAATCCGCAATGAATATGAGGAAGCCTACGCCTATATGCTGCAAGCAGCCAAAAAGTACGGTATGGAAGTGCCAAAATCCTGAGGCCAAAACAATCACAATGGTGGCAAGTTGTGATAAAGGAAGCAAAGCTTAGTATCATTTTTCAAAGTATCGGAGTACTATTTTATGGAAGATTTGATTGAAATCTACGGTGCAAGAGAGCATAATCTCAAAAATATTGACCTGAATATTCCGCGCAATCAGCTGGTAGTCATTACCGGTATCAGCGGCAGCGGCAAGTCTTCCTTGGCCTTCGATACGCTCTATGCCGAAGGGCAGCGCCGCTATATGGAGAGCTTTTCGGCTTATGCACGCTCTTTCATAGGCGATATGGAGCGCCCCGATGTGGACAAAATCAATGGCCTCAGTCCGGTAATTTCCATAGAACAAAAAACCACCTCCCGCAATCCGCGCTCTACCGTGGGCACTGTTACGGAGATATACGATTTTATGCGCTTGCTCTTCGCCCGTGCAGGAGAGGCCTTTTCTTACCTTACCGGAGAGCTGATGGTGCAGCAGTCGGAAGAACAAATTTTGCAAAATGTATTAGAACGCTACCAAGGGCAGAAAATTACCCTGTTGGCTCCTGTCATAAAAGGTCGCAAAGGGCATTACCGAGAGCTTTTTGTGCAAGTGGCCAAAATGGGCTATACAAAAGTGCGGGTAGATGGCGAAGTGATGGAGATAAAAGCCAAAATGCAATTAGACCGCTACAAAATCCACGACATCGAAATCGTAATAGACCGCCTCAAGGTACAAGAAGAGGAGCGTTTCCGCCTTACGCAATCGCTCCAAAAAACACTCAAAGAAGGCAAAGGGTCACTTTTTGTATTGGACGAAGCAGGGCAAACCGCCTTCTTCTCCAAATTTTTGATGTGCCCTAGCACAGGCATCGCCTACGACGACCCCGCCCCCAACAACTTCTCTTTCAACTCTGTATATGGCGCTTGCGAAACCTGCAAGGGCTTGGGCGTGGTGGAGAGCATCACCGAAGACAGCGTATTGCCCGACAGAAGCTTGAGCATCTCGCGTGGGGCGATTGCGCCGCTGGGCGAGTACAGAGATATTTGGATTTTTAAGAAAATAGAATCTATCCTCAAAAAACACAAGGTTACGCTCACCACTCCCGTAAAAAATATTCCCGAAGAGCTGCTCCAAGTATTGCTCTACGGCAGCAAAGAGAAAATTGCCGTAGGCTCTGTAAAATATTCGGGTACGCAGTGGAATACCTCCTTTGAGGGCATCATTCCCTTTATGGAGAAACAAATGGAGGAAGGTACCGACAAAACCCGCGAGCATTATGCCGATTTTATCAGTATCCAAACCTGCCCCGAATGCCAAGGGGCAAGGCTTAAAAAAGAACCGCTGCACTTTAAAATAGACGGAAAAAATATTGCCGAATTGGCCTCGGTGAATGTCCGCCAGCTCAGCCAATGGTTTGAGGGCATCGAAGAGCGCCTCAGCCAAAAGCAAAACCTGATAGCCAAAGAAATCCTCAAGGAAATCAGAAAGCGTATCGGCTTTTTGTTGGATGTAGGTCTCGACTACCTCACCCTCAATCGCCAAATGCGCACCCTCTCCGGTGGGGAATCGCAGCGTATTCGCTTGGCCACGCAAATAGGCACACAGCTTACGGGCGTATTGTATATTTTAGATGAACCGAGTATTGGCCTACACCAGCGCGATAACCAACGGCTCATCGAAGCGCTCAAGCTGCTGCGCGACTTGGGCAACTCTGTGCTCATCGTAGAGCACGACAAAGATATGATGCTGGCTGCCGATTATATTGTGGACATCGGCCCGGGGGCAGGAAGGCACGGCGGCATGGTGGTGTCGAAGGGGACACCTGCCGACTTCCTGAAGCAGCAAAGCACCACCGCACGCTACCTGAGCGGCGCACTGGGGATAGAAGTACCCACCCAGCGCCGCAAAGGCTCCGGCAAGCGCCTCTCGCTGATAGGCTGTACGGGACACAACCTCAAAAGCGTAGATTTGCACTTGCCCTTGGGCAAAATGATAGGCATTACAGGTGTATCGGGTTCGGGCAAGTCCACGCTGATACACCATACGCTTTTCCCGATTCTCAACAAACACTTTTTCAATGCCAAGCGCGAGGCCTTGCCCTACAAGGCCATCAAAGGGCTGGAGCATATAGACAAGGTGATAGAAATAGACCAAAGCCCCATTGGGCGCACGCCACGCTCTAATCCGGCTACTTATACGGGTGTATTTACCGACATCAGAGATCTCTTTGTGCAGCTGCCCGAAGCCAAAATTAGGGGCTACAAGGCAGGCCGCTTCTCCTTCAATGTAAAAGGTGGGCGCTGCGAGGAGTGCGAAGGGGCGGGTATCAAGAGTATAGAAATGGATTTTTTGCCTGATGTGCATTTGGAGTGCCCATCTTGTAAGGGCAAAAGGTACAACCGCGAAACCTTGGAGGTGCGCTTCCGAGGCAAGTCTATCTCTGATGTGCTGGATATGACCATCGAGCAGGCGGTGGAGTTTTTTGAAAATCAGCCTAAAATCCTTCGTAAAATAAAAACCATTCAGGAGGTGGGCTTGGGCTACCTCACGCTGGGGCAACAAGCGCCCACGCTTTCGGGCGGCGAGGCACAGCGCATCAAACTGGCCACGGAGCTTTCTAAAAAAGATACGGGCAATACGCTCTATATTCTCGATGAGCCTACTACGGGGCTGCATTTTCAGGATATTGAGGGCTTGCTCAAATTTCTGAATCGCTTGGTGGACAAGGGCAATACGGTCTTGATTATCGAACACAACTTAGACGTAATCAAGGTCTGCGACCATCTTATAGATGTAGGCTTGGAAGGCGGCGAAGCAGGCGGGCGCATCCTCTGCGAGGGCAGTCCCGAAGAGGTAGCTGCACATCCGCAAAGCCATACAGGTCGTTTTTTGAAGGAGGAATTGAGGTGAGAAGGGGCAGCTGTTTGACTTGGCCAGGAGCTTTTATAATGACTGCTTTGGGTCTTCTTTTAGAAAAAATTTATCATCCTCCCATTTTATGGGATTGTTGATGATGTATTCGGAAATGGTATCAAAGGATTTTTCATTTCTGATGATGTGGTCGTGAAATCTCGTTTGCCACGCAAATTCAAAACCTAAACGTTTGACATGCTTGGTAACAGCGGATTTGTAAGAGCGAATGATGGTGGAAACTGAATTGGATTTGGGTGATATGGACGACATATACTCGTTTTTATCATCTTGTGGTGGGGTCGTTGCATGCAACGACCGTACATCATCATTTTGTGGGGTTGTTGCATGCAACGACCGTACATTATCATTCAATATCAAAATGCCATGCATATGATTGGGCATCACCACAAATTCGCCCAATGTTACATTTTTTACCCTGTTTTCTATTTCGTACCACAAAATATCGGCAATCACCCCGACTTGTGATAATTGCATCTTGCCACCCA
>DAIQNQ010000013.1:13808-15218 GCA_036788275.1 Thermonemataceae bacterium | reverse complement strand
ACAAATCAAGGAAGTTTTTGAAAGATTTTGAAATTTTTGTCCAAAACTTTATTGCTAAATTACTATATCTTTGCTAAATTGATATATCAATTAAAATGCGAATGATATGAGGCAAAATCCGACATGTCCCAAATGTAATTCTATAAAAGTAATCAAAAGCGGAATAATCAATGAGCGTCAGCGCTATAAATGCAAACAATGTTCTTATTGCTTCTCTGTAAATAAGCTGGGCAAGCAGATAGACCATTACTATGTGATCAAAGCCTTGCAGCTCTATTTAGAAGGCGTAAGCTACCGAGAGATAGAAAGACTCTTGGGTATCAGTCATGTATCCGTGATGAACTGGGTGAAAAAGTACCGCATCAAAGCCCCCGAACACTACGAGTACCACCCCACTTATAAGGTGCTGAGCTATGCCGAGCTGCTGCAATTTATGCAAGAAGCACAGCAGCTCAAGGGAGCAGGCCTGATGATTACGGAGATAGGCGATAAGTTTATGCTCATCAAATGGGAGCGATTCAAAGATTAGCGGCTTGCCGAATATAGCTTTTTAGCAAAAATACACCCTCGATTATCTTTTTGAAATAAAAACTTTCACTTTTACAAGGTAATTTTAGTTGTGCGCACACTAATAACTCAGCTTATTATACAACTCTAATTGCTTTGAATAATGACAAAATCCCTCCAATCGCTATGGGCAGCCCTCGTGCTGCTAATAGCCCCCTTGGCGGCCTATTCGCAAGGCTCCGAACTCTACGGCTCCGGCATTCGCTTGAATATCAACGAAGACGGCAGCAAGTATGTGCGCTTTATCACTTGGCATCAATTCTGGACGCGCTACATAGACAACAACCCCGGCACTTTGGTAAATGGTGAGCCTGAAGCAGGTACTACCGACATTGGGCTGCGCCGCTCACGTTTTTTGTGGTACACCCAAATCAGTCCTAAATTTCTGATACTCGCCCATATTGGTATCAACAACCAAACCTTCGTCAATGGGGGTGGCTCCGGTACAGCAGGTACAGGCGGCTACGGGGTAGGCAAAAAGCCCCAGCTCTTCTTGCATGATATGTGGACAGAGTACCAAGTCGTAAAAGGCAAACTGTATTTGGGTACAGGGCTGCACTATTGGAACGGTATCTCGCGGGCTTCCAGCGCCAGCACGCTCAACTTCTTGGCCATGGACGCGCCCATTTTCAACTGGCCGCTCATCGAAGAATCTGACCAGTTTGCCCGTCAGTTTGGGATTTATGCCAAAGGCAAAATCGGCAAAATAGACTACCGCATCGCTGCCAATAAGCCCTTCGCTACGCCTATCAACGTACCCGCCGGAGCGGCCAATGCCGATGCCTTCTTGCAGGCCAACCCTAACCGTGCTTTCAGCAGCATCAACAATGCTTGGGCTTCGGC
>DAIQNQ010000013.1:10682-13708 GCA_036788275.1 Thermonemataceae bacterium | reverse complement strand
CACGCCAAAATATCGCTCAAATACCAAACCCGCTCCCTCTACAATGGCAATGTGGACTTGGTAAATGGAGAGCGCCTCACGCTCAATGAAAACTCTGATGTGGCCGGAGGTAGCAAACGCGCCGGAGAGTTCATTATTCAAACCATGATTTTCCTGTAATACATTCATTTGCTTATATCTGTACAGTTAATCTTTAGGAACTATTCACCTCTTAACATTTCTACTAATGGAAAATCAAAACACGCGTATGCAAGCCTACTGGAAGAAGAACATCTCCTATGTGCTTGGCCTACTCTTCGTCTGGTTTCTGGTCTCTTATGGCTTCGGTATTCTCTTCGTAAAGCAGCTCAACGAAATCCGCTTGGGCGGTTTCAAGCTGGGCTTCTGGTTTGCACAGCAAGGCTCTATTTATGTATTTGTGGTCTTGATATTCGTGTATGTGCGTCTGATGAACAAGCTCGACAAGGAGTTTGATGTGGACGAAAAATAGCCCCTCTGGTGCTGCATTCTCAAAATCTCTATCAACTTAATTTTTTATTTTATGAGTATTCTTGTTTGGACATACATCATCGTAGGCATCACCTTCGCCTTATACATTGGCATCGCTATATGGTCGAGGGCAGGTTCTACCAAAGAATTTTACGTAGCCGGAGGCGGGGTATCGCCCTTGGCCAACGGTATGGCAACGGCAGCCGATTGGATGTCGGCGGCTTCTTTTATCTCTATGGCAGGCATTATCTCTTTTGCAGGCTATGATGGCTCAGTGTACCTGATGGGCTGGACAGGCGGCTACGTGCTGCTGGCCTTGCTGCTGGCACCTTATCTGCGCAAGTTTGGGAAGTTTACCGTGCCCGATTTCGTAGGAGAGCGCTACTATTCCCAATCGGCACGCTTTGTAGCGGTCATTTGTGCCTTGTTTGTATCCTTTACTTATGTAGCCGGGCAAATGCGCGGTGTAGGTATTGTGTTTTCCAGATTTTTGAATGTTGACATTAATGAAGGTGTAATTATTGGTATGTGTATTGTGTTTTTCTACGCCGTATTGGGCGGTATGAAGGGCATCACCTATACCCAAGTGGCGCAGTATTGTGTATTGATATTTGCTTATATGGTACCAGCCATTTTCCTTTCCATAGAGCTTACAGGCAATCCTATTCCGCAGTTGGGTATGGGCGGTACGCTCTTAGACGGTGGCGGCTATCTCTTGGACAAACTCGATGGACTGAGTACGGAGCTGGGCTTGGGTGTTTATACCGAAGGCAAAAAAGAATGGTTTGATGTATTTTGTATTACGGCTGCCTTGATGGTAGGTACGGCAGGTTTGCCCCACGTAATTGTGCGTTTTTTTACCGTAAAGAAAGTAAAAGATGCGCGTAGCTCGGCAGGCTTGGCCTTGGTGTTCATTGCTATTCTTTATACCACAGCACCCGCCTTGGCAGCTTTTGGTAAACTCAACCTCATCAATGCCGTAGGCGGCAAAGAAGGCTTGGCTTATACGGAAGTGCCCCAGTGGTTCAAGTCTTGGGAAAAAGCCAATCTGATAGGCTGGGTGGACAAAAACAATGACGGTAAGGTACAATACAGCAAAGGAGCAGCTTTTACAGACAATAAACTGGTGAAAGACAAGGAAAATCCCATAGGCCAGCAAGGTCAAGTAGCTTTTGTAAATAAAGCTGATACCGCCAGTGCCAACGAAGTATATGTGGACAATGACATTATGGTATTGGCCAATCCCGAAATCGCACGCTTGCCCAACTGGGTAGTGGCCTTGGTGGCCGCCGGAGGTTTGGCGGCGGCGCTCTCTACGGCAGCGGGCTTGCTGCTGGTGATTTCGGCAGCCATCTCGCACGATTTGCTCAAGAAAAACTTTCTGCCCAATATCTCCGAAAAGCAAGAGCTCTGGGCAGCGCGTGGAGCTGCAGCCTTTGCCATTGTTTTGGCGGGCTATTTCGGTATCAACCCGCCGGGTTTTGTGGCTTCGGTAGTAGCATTTGCCTTCGGTTTGGCAGCTTCTTCTTTCTTCCCGATTATCATTATGGGGATTTTCTCGAAGCGTATCAACAAAGAAGGTGCGATTGCCGGAATGATTTCGGGCTTGCTCTTTACGCTGTTGTATATTATCTATTTTAAGTTTGGAGACGTTCTTCCTTACATTCACATTGACAAGCAGTACCTTGACCCCAAATATTATCTCTTTGGCGTATCGCCCGAAGGCATCGGTACAATTGGCATGGTGCTCAATTTTGTAGTAACCTATGTGGTATCGCTGCTTACGCCTGCGCCTCCCCAAGAAGTACAGGAATTGATAGAGAGCATTCGCTACCCACGTGGTGCCGGCGCTGCTACCGATGCACACTAAACAATCACTCAACACTTTTCTCGGAGGCTCTCCGAGAAAAGTATTTTCTTAATCTCTCAAAATAATAATTTAAACCTTACGCTTATGACACGCCGACAATCCATCATCTTCCTTTCCGTTTATTTTACCATTACCCTTTTGCTGAGGATTTTTGTAGAGCCGAAGCTCGGCATCAGCTATTTGGGTTCTATGTTTATAGGAGTTTTGTTTTTGATGATTCCTTATTATCTTTATAAAAAACATCTCCTAAAACTTTGAAAAAGTTTATGGCACGCAAAAGCTACCTGCTAATATTGATTTTCTTCGTGATGCTCCTGAGCTTCAATTTTCCCATTTTGACGATTTTCAATAAGGCAGCTTTGCAATGGGGCGTTCCTGTATTGTACTTGTATGTATTTGTGATATGGGCAGCGAGTATTGCAGCTTTGGTGCTGCTGATGGAGTACCGACAAAGTGTACACAAAAAATGAGAAGCTGATAAAAGTCATCATTCTTCTGCAAAAAATCATAGAAATTCACTCTTCCAAAATACATCTTCAATTCCCTTGACAGCCCTCGTCGTCATAGCCTCCCTTTCTTATCTGATAGTGCTTTTTTCGATAGCCTATTGGGCGGAGCGCCGTGCAAGGCAAGGCAGAAGCGTGGTAAACAATCCCTACATCTATGC
>DAIQNQ010000013.1:0-10582 GCA_036788275.1 Thermonemataceae bacterium | reverse complement strand
ATTTTGGTAGAAGAAAACCTCTTGGCACACAACAAAGCACCTTCTTTTTTTCTCAACGACTATTCTTTTTATATCACCATTTTTCTGGCGCTTTTTACCATCTACTTTGGCACACGCAATATCGAAACCACCGAAAAAAACGAAGGCATGGTGGCGGGTATCGCCTTTGAGTCTATTTTTAAGTTGATAGCCTTCTTGTTGGCAGGTGTTTTTGTGAGCTTTTATATGTTTGATGGCTTCGGCGATATTTTTCGGCAAGCCAGCCAGCGCCTCGACCTGCAAGCGCTCTTCACTCTGAATACCGAGAACAGCAGCGATTGGTTTTATATGCTCTTGGTGTCGGCACTGGCCTTTGTATTTTTGCCGAGGCAGTTTCAGATGGCCGTGGTAGAGAACAAAGAGAGCCGGCACCTCGACAAAGCTCTTTGGCTCTTTCCACTCTATTTATTATTGATTAATATTTTTGTGTTGCCCATTGCTCTGGGTGGCAGGCTGATTTTTGAGGGGCAAGCCGTACACGCCGACCACTATGTACTTACTATCCCCATGAGCCAAGACCAAACCTTGCTCACGCTTGTAGTTTATCTTGGTGGCTTTGCGGCGGCCACCAGCATGATTATCGTGGCCTCGCTGGCACTGAGCCTGATGCTCACCAACAACCTGCTCATCCCGCTGGCGGTGCGTATCCCGAGTTTTAGACAATACTACAGCCAAGACTTAGGCTACTCTGTGATTATGCTGCGTCGTATAAGCATTGTTCTGGTACTTTTGCTCTCGTATTTGTACCTGCACACGCTTCCGGCGCGCTTTGCACTGGTATCCATTGGTTTGGTTTCTTTTGTGGCGGTGGCGCAGTTTGCCCCATCTTTTATAGGAGGGATTTATTGGAAAAATGCAACCAAGTTTGGGGCAAAGATGAGCCTGCTCACTGGCTTTGGTATTTGGGCTTATACGCTGATTTTTCCCACTTTGATAGAAGCAGGGCTTTTCTCCAAAACCATTCTTACCGAAGGGCCTTGGGGCTTGGCTTGGCTGCGTCCACAGCAGCTCTTGGGTTTGGATACGCTCAGCCCTATTGCCCACGCCACCTTTTGGAGCTTTTCGGGCAATATATTGGCCTATGTGCTGGGGTCTGTATTTTCGGTCCAATCCTCCAAAGAGCACAATCAAGCGCTTTTGTTTGTGGAGGTGTTTGAGCATTCCAAAAGCTACGAAGAAGTGGTGGCTTGGAAAGGCAAAGCACGCAGAGAAGATTTGGAAAACTTGGTGGGCAACTTCTTAGGCCAAGTACGTAGCAAAGAGCTTTTCAGGCAATTTGCAATGGCTCAAAACGGAGGACTTAAAAATCCGGCCATAGCCAGTGCCAAATGGGTGAATTTTACAGAAAAAGTACTTGCCGGAGCCGTAGGCGCAGCCTCGGCGCGTATTATGGTTTCTACTGTGGTGAAAGAGGAGGAAATGAGCAAAGAGGAAGTCATCGCCCTGCTCAAAGAGTCGCAGGAAATCAAGAAAGTAAACCAAGAACTCACTAAATTAGATAAGCAAAAAGACGATTTTATCTCTACCGTAACCCACGAAATGCGCACGCCCATTACCTCTATCAGGGCTTTTGCCGAAATCCTCCACGACCACCCCGACCTTGATGCCGACGACAAAGAGCAATTCCTGCATACCATTATCAAAGAAACAGAGCGTATGAACCGCCTCATAGACCAAGTGCTGGAGCTGGAGCGCTTCGAGTCGGGCAAGAGCAGTTTACACCTCCAAGAGGCTGACTTGAACGCCCTTTTGCAGGAAGCTTACCATACCATGAAGCAGGTGTGCAAGGAGAAAAACATTCAAGTAACACTCTCCTTGCAAGAGCCCCTCCCTTGGGTGTTTTTGGATACCGACCGCATTATGCAAGTGCTGCTCAACCTGCTCTCCAATGCCGTGAAGTTTTGTGATACAACGCAAGGGCACATCGCCTTACATACATACAGAATCTTAGATGAAGTGCAAGTAAGCATTAGCAATAACGGCCAAACCATTCCCTCGGAAATGCAAGGACTAATCTTTGATAAATTTTACCAAACCGAAGACCAGACCGTCAAAAAACCCAAAGGCAGTGGCTTGGGATTGGCCATTTGCAGGCGTATCGTAGAGCTGCACCGAGGCAGAATATGGGTAGAGAGCAGCCCGGAGCGGCCTACAACTTTTTATTTTACTTTACCGATCCACTTATGAAGCAAGTAGTCAATGTATTAGTAGTAGATGACGAACCCAACATCTTGATGTCTTTGGATTTTCTGATGCGCAAAGCAGGCTACCAAGTCTTTGTAGCCCGCAATGGCAAAGAGGCCCTCGAAATCGTGGAGCGCCAAATCCCCGATGTAGTGATACTCGATATTATGATGCCCGAAGTAGATGGCTACGAAGTATGCCAATACATTCGCCGACAAGAAGCCTCCAAACACAGCAAAGTGATTTTCTTGTCGGCCAAAACCAAAGAAGCCGATATTCAGAAAGGCTATGAAGTAGGTGCCAACCTCTTTTTGGCCAAGCCCTTTTCTACCAAAAATCTTCTTATCAAAGTAAAAGAACTACTGGCCGAAGGCTAAGCCAAAGCCCCCTTATATACTTGTTTATTTTATTTCAACTTAAAAAATACCCGTATGATACCTCGCATTAGTACCTTGAGCGGCTACCTTTACGAATACCAAAGGAGTACCGCCAATCCTGAAGCCTTCTGGGGCAATATTGCTGAAAATTTCTTTTGGAGAAAAAAATGGGACAAAACCCTCGAATGGGATTTTAATGACTTAGACGTGAAGTGGTTTGTAAATGGCAAGCTCAACATCACCGAAAATATCTTTGAGAAAAATCTCTTTATGCTCGGCGACCAGCCGGCCATCATTTGGGAGCCCAACGACCCCACAGAGGCAAGCATTACCATTACCTATACAGAGCTTTTTGAGAAAGTATGCCAATTTGCCAATGTGCTCAAAGCCAATGGCGTACAAAAAGGCGACCGCGTGGCCATTTACCTGCCCATGGTACCCGAAGCCACCATTGCCATGCTCGCCTGCGCAAGGGTAGGAGCCATTCACTCCGTAGTATTTGCAGGCTTTTCGGCCTCTGCCTTGGCCGACCGCATCAATGACGCAGGCATCAAGGTAGTGCTTACCTCCGATGGTAATTTCCGAGGTGCCAAAGCCATCCCCGTAAAAGCCGTAGTAGATGAGGCCGCCGAAAGCTGCCCCAGCGTAGAGAAAATCATCGTTCTTCAAAGAACCAACACCCCCGTAACCATGAAGCCCGGACGCGACCTCTGGTGGCACGAGGCGCTGCAAGGCGTATCCAAAGAAAATAAAGCCGAGGTGATGGACTCCGAAGACCCCCTCTTCGTACTCTACACCTCCGGCTCTACTGGCAAGCCCAAGGGCGTGGTGCACAGCATCGCAGGCTATATGATTTACACTTCTTATACCTTTGTCAATGTATTCCAATACGACCGCGGCGATGTGTTTTGGTGTACTGCCGATGTGGGTTGGATTACAGGACACTCTTATATTACCTACGGGCCACTGCTGGCAGGCGCTACCATGGTCATGTTTGAAGGTGTACCGACTTACCCCGACGTGGACAGGTTTTGGGAAGTGGTGGCCAAGCACAAAGTAACGCACTTCTACACAGCACCCACCGCCATCAGGGCTTTGATGGTATATGGTGCAGAACCTATCCAAAAGCACGACCTCAGCTCGCTCAAAGTGCTGGGTTCGGTAGGAGAGCCTATCAACGAAGAAGCTTGGCAATGGTACAACCACCACGTAGGAAAGGGCAACTGCCCCATTGTGGACACTTGGTGGCAAACCGAAACAGGCGGCATCATGATTTCCCCACTGGCGGGCATTACGCCTACCAAGCCGGCCTTTGCCACTTTGCCGCTGCCGGGCATTCAGCCAATTATCGTGGACAATGAGGGCAAAGAGCTGAAAGGCAACAATGTGGAAGGCAATCTCTGCATCAAATATCCTTGGCCTTCGATGATTCGTACTACTTATGGCGACCACGAGCGCTGCAAAAATACCTATTTTGCCACCTTCAAAGGTTTGTATTTTACGGGTGATGGTGTAAAAAGAGATGCCGACGGCTACTATCGTATCTTAGGCCGTGTGGACGATGTAATCAATGTATCTGGACACCGCTTGGGCACTGCCGAAGTCGAAAATGCCATCAACTCGCATCCCCTTGTGATAGAGTCGGCAGTGGTGGGCTATCCGCACGAAATCAAGGGGCAGGGTATCTATGCCTATGTAACTTTGGATACGGCAGCCGGCAATCACGACCCCGAAAAAATCAAGCAGAGTCTCTTGGCGGCAGTTACCAAGGTGATTGGGCCTATTGCCAAACCCGATGTGATACAGGTAGTTTCGGGCTTGCCCAAAACCCGCTCAGGCAAAATTATGCGCCGTATTTTGCGCAAGGTAGCCGAAAAAGACCTCTCTTCGCTGGGCGATACCTCTACTTTGCTCAATCCCGAAATCGTAGAAGAGATTATCGCCGGGGCTGGCCTCGAAATGCCCATAAAAGTAAAATAGATTGTAAAAGCAAAATTGTGTAACGCGGCGATATTGTGTTCGCTGCTCCAAAAGGCACTTCTCTTTTGAGAAGTGTTTTTTTATGTAAATATTTAGACTTGCTTAAAAATATTTTTGTATTTTTGCAAAATAATAGCGTGATAAATCTTAAATGCAATAATGTTGCATAAAAAAGAAATAATCACTAAATTGCAGCGTTCTACAAAATGTTATAATACACTCATACATAACTATTCTCATGAAAATTCAGTACATTATTTTGTATCTCTTGTCCCTTTTACCCGCTTTGGCAGGAGCGCAGGCATCGCTTCGAGGGCAGCTGCGTGCTGAGGGGCAAGCCTTGCCCTTTGCCAATATTTATCTCAAAGGCACACAAAAAGGTACAGTAAGCAATGAAAAAGGGGAGTTTTTGCTGGAGGCCGTTCCGGCAGGAACTTATCAGGTACACATCGAGGCCGTAGGCTACCGCGCTTGGCAGCAAAGCCTTACTTTTGCAGCCGGAGAGCAAAAAGACTTGGGCTTGTTGCAGCTCAAAGAAGATGTATTGGGCTTGGAGCAAGTAGTGGTATCAGCTACTCGCGAGCATCTCGACCGTACCGAAGCGCCCGTAATTGTGGGCGTAATAGACCAAAAATTATTGCGCTTGGTGCAAGCCACCAACCTTGCTGAAGGTTTAAGCTTTCAGCCCGGCTTGCGTCTCGAAAACAACTGTCAAAACTGTGGCTTTACCCAAGTACGAATGAACGGGCTGGGCGGGGCTTACTCACAGATATTGATAGATGGCCGTCCCACTTTCAGCGCCCTCAACGGCGTGTATGGCTTAGAGCAAATCCCTGTGAACATGTTGGAACGTATCGAGGTGATTCGTGGAGGTGGCTCTGCCCTCTACGGCGGCAATGCCATCGCAGGGACTATCAATATCATCACTAAAGAGCCTACCGAAAACAGTTTCGACTTTGCGACCAACAGTGCCCTTGTGGGTGGCAGTAGTTTAGACAATACAGCCATGGTCAATGCCAACCTCGTAAATGAAGGACGCAACCAAGGCTTGAGTATCTTTGGCTTGGCGCGCGACCGCGATTGGTACGATGCCAATGGCGATGGCTTTTCGGAAATCGTACAACTGCGCAATTACTCGCTCGGAGGCAGGGGCTTCTGGAACATCAACGAGCAGCACCGCTTGGGAGCAGAGCTACACGGCATCTATGAGTTTCGCCGAGGGGGCAATCTCTTTGAGCGCTTGCCCGAAGAAACAGATGTTACGGAGCAGCTCAAACACTATATTGTAGGTGGGCAACTCAACCACGAGTATTTTTCGAAAAATAAAAACCACAAACTCACTTCCTATATTTCGGCGCAGCATACCCGCCGAGGAAGCTACTACGGCGGCGGCGGCAACAGCGAAGACCCTGCGGAACGCGAAGCCGCCAAAAACTTCTATGGCAATACCGAAGACATCGCCTTGGTGGGAGGGGTACAGTACAGCCGCTTTTTTAGTAATGTACTGGGGCGAGAGGCTACCCTTACGGCAGGTATTGAGCCTAATTACAACAAAGTAAATGACCGTATGCCCGGCTATGGACGCGCCATTGACCAAGAGGTGCTCAATTTGGGGCAATATGTGCAGTGGGAGTTTAGGCCGCTGGAAAAGCTGAAAATGCTGGCAGGGATGCGCTATGACTATGCGATGATTGAGGGCAACTATATTTTTGGGGCGGGAATCTCCCAACAAAACAACCTGCAGGTGGGGATGCTCAGTCCTCGACTGAGTTTTCTCTACGACTTGGCACCCTATTGGCAGTTGCGAGCAGGTTATGCAAGGGGCTTCCGCAATCCACAAGCTTTCGACGAAGACCTGCACATCCAAACGCTGGAGGGCACAGCACTTTTTGTACGTCTAAGCCCCAATTTGCGACAAGAAACTTCCAACAGCTTTACAGCCTCGCTCAATATCACCAAGCCGCTCGGCGTTGCCGATTTCAGCCTTTTGGTAGAAGGTTTTTATACCTATCTCCAAAATCCCTTCGTGAATGAATTTACAGGTGAAAGCCTGCCCGATGGCAGTGCCTTGCTCATCAACAAGCGCAATGGCACAGGCGCTTATGTAAGAGGGGTCAATATAGAAGCACAGCTGGCTCCCTCCAAAAAGTGGCTCTTTCAGTTGGGCGGTACTTGGCAGGGCGCTTTTTATTCGGAGGCCGAAGAAGTGCTGGAAGCTGCCGACGGCACGCCGATTAGTACCAATCAAATACTTCGTACGCCCGATTTGTATGCTTATTTCACTGCCAACTGGCAAATCCGCAAGCCTTTGGCCATCAGTGCTTCGGCCATTTATACCGGAAGTATGTTGCTGCCTTATCAGGGAGGCAATGAAGGGCCTAATGGCGATGGCAGTCCGGCCTTGGCCAACAGCCCCGATTTTGTAGATGCCATGCTCAAAGTAGCTTATACTTTTAATCTAGATAAAAAGTGGGGCTTGGAGCTGAATGGTGGCGTACACAATCTTTTCAATAGCTATCAACGTGATTTTGATACAGGGGCAGAGCGTGATGCAGGCTACGTCTATGGCCCCCAACGCCCGCGCACAGTCTTTATAGGCTTGCGCCTGAGCAGGTAGTCGTCTGTAATAAGGGCTGTTTTGCTATGAAGCTACGCAATATTTGTGTTAATTTGTGTGCAAAACATAGCAAAACAGCTATACAATGACAAAAAAACTAAGTTTTTGGCTAATGCTCTGCTGGCTGGGTACTTGGGCAGCCTCGGCACAAGACATGCAGCGTGTGCAAAAAAACCTGCGCCGCCTCTGTGCTGCCGACATGGCCGGAAGGGGCTATGTAAAGCAGGGCGACCGAAAGGCGGCTTTGTTTATTGAGGAGCAGTTCAAAAAGCTTGGTTTACAAGCTTGGCAAGGCACTTATCAGCAGCCTTTTCAACTGCCCATCAATACCTTCCCCAAAAAAATAAAGCTCCGCATAGACCGCCGCAACCTGCAATTGGGCAAAGATTACATCGTATCGGGCTTTTCGGGAGCAGGAAAGGGCACGCTCACTCCCTACCGCATAGACAGTACCCTGCACCAAAACGATGAAGCACTAAAAGCTTTTTTGCAAATATCTTTGGCCGACAAAGCCCTGATTTATACCCAAAGGCAAGAAGCTGCTTGGAAGCAGATGCCCCCCACTTTTTTTAAGAAAATACAAGAAGCGCCCCTGCGCATTGCCTTGCAGCCCAAACTGACCGCAGCCCTCAGCCAGCAAGCCGGAAAGGCCGTGGCCTTGGAGCTGCTTGAAAGCGTTTGGCCTGCCACCGCCCAAAAAGTACATTATGAGGTGCAAAATGAATTGCTGGCAGCCTATCCTACCCAAAATGTGTGGGGCTATGTGCCGGGTACGGTGCAGCCCGACAGTTTTCTGCTCGTAACAGCACACTACGACCACCTCGGCCAAATGGGACAGATATATTTCCCCGGTGCCAACGACAATGCCAGCGGCGTAACGATGCTGCTCGAATTGGCCGCGCACTTTCGCCAAAAGCCCTTGCCTTATTCTCTGCTTTTTGTGGCTTTTGCTGCCGAAGAAGCCGGATTGGTAGGCTCGCGGCATTTTGTAGAAAAAGAAAAGGATTTTTTGAAGCAGATAAAATTTGTGTTGAACCTCGACCTCGTGGGTACGGGCGCAGAGGGCATTGCGGTAGTCAATGCCACCGTCTTTCCCGACGATTTTGCCCTTTTGGAGCAAGCGCACAAGCAGGAGGGAAGCCCTTTTCCAAGTATTCAGCAGCGAGGCGAGGCGCCCAATTCCGACCATTATTTCTTTTCTAAAAACCAAGTGCCTGCCTTCTTTATCTATACCAAAGGAGGTATCAAGGCCTATCACGACATCTACGACCGCGCCGAAACCCTGCCCCTGAGCCATTATAAAGAGCTTTTTAGGGTTTTGGTAAATTTTTTGGAGCGAAAATAACAATATTAAATTCCCAAAGACCATCTTGAAAATACGCCTCACGTACCTTATCTCGAAGCTTCATAAATCTTTGGCCTTTGAATGGTTGGCCACACACTTCGACCGTGGCCGCTACGACTTGCAATTCATACTACTCAACGAGGGCGACAGCAGCTTGGAGCAATTCCTGTGCAAGCAAGGTTTTGAGGTGCATCGGGTACGCTATCGCTCCAAGAAAGACCTGCCCGCTGCTTTTTGGCAAGTGCGCAGGCTGCTCAAAAAACACCAAAGCCAAATCGTACATGCACACCTCTTCGATGCCGCCCTCATTGGCCTGCTGGCGGCCAAGTCTTTGGGCATTGGCAAGCGCATCTACACCCGCCACCACGCCACCCTGCACCACGAGTACTTTCCGAGGGCGGTGTATTACGACCGCTTTATCAATGCCTTGGCAACGCATATTGTGGCCATCAGTACCAATGTAGCCGAGGTGTTGCAAGATTTGGAAAAAGTGCCTGCTCATAAAATCGTACTTATTCCCCACGGCTTTCAATTGGATGATTTCAAAGAAATACTCGAAGCGCGCATCAAAGCCCTTCGCCAAAAATACATTCCCGAAGGGGCAGCGCCTGTGATAGGCGTGATTGCCCGTTGGACACATTGGAAGGGGATTCAGTATATCATTCCGGCTTTTGCTGCCTTGCGTGAGCAATATCCGCAGGCCTTTTTGCTCTTGGCCAATGCACAGGGCGACTATGCGGCAAGTATTTTTCATTCCCTCCAAAGTTTGCCACCCGAAAGCTACGTAGCCATTCCCTTCGAGGAAGACATTGCCGCCCTCTATCACCTGATGCAGCTTTATGTACATGTACCCATCAATCCTCGCTGTGAGGCTTTTGGGCAAACCTATATCGAAGCCTTGGCCGCCGGAGTGCCTTCGGTCTTTAGCTTGTCGGGCATTGCGCGAGAGTTTATAAAAGATGGGGAAAATGCCTTGACAGTACCTTTTGAAGATGAAAAGGCGATTTTGGCAGCTATGCAGCGCCTCCTTGCCCGCCCCCAAGAAGCCCAAGCCATGGCCACCCGTGCGCAAAGCCATCTGGAAAATAATTTTGGTATTCACTTGCACCTAAAGCGCCTTTATGCACTCTACCAATCCTGAGATTTACTTTTCGATAGTCATCGCCAGCTACAACCGCGCAGACTTTTTGCCTGCGACCTTGGCCAGTATTTTGGCACAAAGCTACCCGTATTATGAAATTATTGTAGTGGACGATGGCAGCACCGACCACACCGCTGCCCTGCTGCAAGGCGAGTATGCCGAGAAAGTGCGCTATTTTTATCAGGAAAATGGGGAGCGTGGCAAAGCCCGCAATTTGGGAATTGCACAAGCGCGCGGGCATTTTGTTACTTTTTTAGACTCCGACGACCAGTTTTATCCCCACTGTCTTGCCGAGGCGGTGGCACTTATCCTACAAGCGCCCCAAGAAAACTTTTTTCACTTGGGTTATGAGATGAAAAACCCGCAAGGAAAGGTGCTGATGAGTGCCACCCACCGCCGAGGAAATCTGAACAAGCAATTGGCCACGGGCAATCATCTGAGCTGTATCGCGGTATTTGTGCGGCGAGAGGTATTGCTGGAGCAGGCCTTTCAAGAAGACCGCGCCTTGGCCGGAAGCGAAGATTGGGAGCTGTGGCTGCGCTTGGCGGCACGCTACCCGATTGTTTATAACAACAAAGCCGTGGCAGCTATTATCCATCATGAGCACCGCAGCGTATTGCAAGTGGAAGAGTCCAAGCTCCTCCGGCGTATGCAAGTGCTTATGCACTATGCCTTTGCCGATGCTGCCACAGAGGCCTTTTACAAGCCTCATCAGGCACAAATGTGGGCGCATATTTACCTGTATATCAGTTTGCATTTGCTGATGAGCAATCAAAAAAGGCGAGGAATCTATTATTGGTACAAGGCTATGAGGAGCGATGTGCGCATTCTTTTTACAAGAAAAACTGCGGCCATTTTCAAAAAAATACTTTTGGCTTGAGGAATAATGATGTGCCCTT
>DAIQNQ010000012.1:0-35937 GCA_036788275.1 Thermonemataceae bacterium | reverse complement strand
CTGCGCCAGCACATAGTCGGCAGCCAATATCGCAATACAGCTGCTCGTAACAGCCTGCGTACTCGATTGCCCCACTTCAAAAGCACCCCCTTGGGTATTATAGCCTTTGAAAGAGGAGATGGACACAATCAGAAAAGCGAACACTACTGATTTGATAAGGGCAAAGGCCACATTGAACTCAATAAAGCCCTGCCTTACGCCTTGTATGTACTGATACTCCGTAACCTCGCCGGAGAGCGTACCTGCGATATAGCCTCCAAAAATAGACAAGAAAGCGGCATATATTACCAACATCGGGAAGACAATCATCGCAGCCACAATCTTGGGCAGTACCAAATACGATACCGAGTTGATACCCATTACTTCTATGGCATCTATCTGCTCTGTAATGCGCATCGTACCCAAGTTTCCGGCGATATTCGAGCCCACTTTTCCGGCCAATACAATACTGGTGATGGTAGGAGCCAGCTCCAAAAGCGTGGTATCACGCACCAGCAAGCCGATGATTTCTAAAGGCACCAAAGGACTAATAAGGTTGTAGGCTGTTTGGATGGCCGTAACCGCACCAATAAAAGCCGATACAATAGACACAATGAAAAGGGAATTCCAGCCGATATAGGTGCACTCCTCCAAAGTAAGCTGTACATAGAGCTTGAACTTCTCTCTGTTGCGAAACAAGCGCCCTAAAAAAATAAGATAACTGCCGAATCTTCTCATAGCTTTTTGATGATTCCTTCGCCGCTCTCAGTGGCCGGGGTGTGGTCGTGAAGAGGGCAATTTGAAATGTTTTGAAGGATTTATTTTATTTTCTACCTATCAAGCGTAAATTTATCAAAACTTTCAAGATTCTCTCAACAATTTAGCTCCGAACTTTATGAACCCACTCGCCGTGATTACCGGAGGCAGCAAAGGGATAGGCAAAGCCTTGGTAAGAAGATTTGCCCAAGCAGGCTTCGATATCATCACCTGCGCCCGCGATGCCCAAGCTTTGGCCACCTTGCAAAAAGAAGTAGAAGCGGATTTTTCCGTGAAAGTTGGTACCTTTGCCGTAGATTTGGCCGACAAAAAGGCCGTAGAAGCATTTGCCCAAGAAGTATTAGCCCTCGAAAGACCTGTGTCGGCGCTTATCAACAATGCGGGGTTTTTTCAGCCCAGCTATCTGCATAATGAAAGTGATGCGCTTTTTGAACAAACCATGGCCGTCAATGTTTTTGGCGTATATTATCTTACCAAAGCACTGCTGCCTGCCATGATTGGCTTGGGACAAGGCTACATTTTCAATATTTGCTCCATCGCCAGCCAAACAGTATTGCCCCAATGCGGTGCTTACGGGGTGTCGAAATTTGCCTTGTATGGCATGACCAAAATCCTGCGCCAAGAACTCAAAGGAATGGGCATCCGCGTTACCGCCGTGCTGCCGGGCGCTACCTTTACGGCCAGCTGGGACGGTGTGGAAGTAGCACCTGAACGCCTGATGGCCGCCCAAGATGTAGCCGAAAGCGTATGGGCAGCCTACCAGCTTCCGGCCAATAGCTTGGTAGAGGAAATCACGCTGCGCCCCATATTAGGCGACCTTTGAGTAAATACTTCTCGCAAAGCACTCCAACAAAAATTCATCTTGAAAATTGCCCCCTGCTATGAACTTTGAAATCACACAAGACTTTGTAGATCAACTTGAAGATTGTATCCAAAAACAAGAAAGCGACCAAATCCGCCTTATGCTCGAA
This sequence comes from Thermonemataceae bacterium, assembly GCA_036788275.1. GTDB lineage: Bacteria > Bacteroidota > Bacteroidia > Cytophagales > Thermonemataceae > DAIQNQ01. The sequence continues at coordinate 34,210 of DAIQNQ010000012.1, read as the reverse complement.
GAACTGCACTATGGCGACGTAGCCGCCGTTTTGTACGAAACGGACATCTACCAAGCCAAATATGTGCTGGAAGTGCTGGAAAAAGATGCCAGTGCCGAAATATTGAGCGATTTTGAGGAGGACTTTCGCAAGGAAGTAGCCGACCTTTTCCCCTCCGACCAGCTCGCTCCTTATGTGGACTTGATGGAGTCGGACGATGCCGTGGATTTGCTCAAGGAGCTTTCCATACAAAAGCGTGAGGAAATTATTGCTCTCATGACCGACCGCCAAAAGGCACGCCACATCATTCATCTCCTCCCCTACGACGAGGAAACCGCCGGAGGCCTCATGGCCAAAGAGTTTATCAAGGCCAATCTCAACTGGACGATTACGCAATGTATTGAGGAAATTCGCAGGCAGGCCGAACAAGTGGACAAGATTTACTCCATCTATGTAGTGGACGACCAAGGCATTCTGCTGGGCAGGGTCTCGCTCAAAAAGATTATCCTATCGCCCGACAATGCCAAAATCGCCGATATTTATGACGATGAGGTGGTGGCCGTAGAAACTTACCTGAGCCAAAAAGAAGTAGCTGAAGTAATGCAGCGCTACGATTTGGAGGCCATTCCGGTAGTAAATGTGCGCAACAAGCTGCTGGGACGCATTACGATAGACGATATTGTGGATGTAATCACTGAAGAGGCCGAATACGAGCGTCAGCTGATGTCGGGTATCAGCAACGATGTAGAGGAAGACGACGACTTGGTAACTTCCGTGCGGGCGCGCTTGCCTTGGCTGGTGATCGGTATGGCGGGCGGCTTGGTGGCAGCGCGATTTATGGGCTTGTTCGAGGCTTCCATTGCGGCCATTCCGGCCATGGCCTTTTTTACGCCGCTCATTGCCGGTACAGGCGGCAATGTGGGTATTCAATCGTCAGCCATTATCTTGCAGAGCTTGGCCACCAAGGCAGGTTTGGAAATTAGTATGTGGGTGCGCTTGCTGAAGGTATTTCTCATTGCTCTTGTAAACGGACTGATTTTGAGCGGGGTGGTATTTGCTTTCAATCTTATTTTCGGGATTGAGCTGCATTTGGCCATGGTGGTATCCATCGCCCTGATGTCGGTGGTGCTGGTAGCCAGCTTTACTGGTACACTTACACCTCTGATTTTGAATCGCTTCGGTATCAATCCGGCGGTGTCCTCAGGGCCTTTTATCACTACGGCCAACGATATTCTGGGGATTATTGTATATTTCACAGCTGCCAAAATTCTTCTTTTATAATTTTTTTATCTTTCTAACGGTATGGATATCCAAATCAGTATTTCGGAAGAAGAACTTGCCCAAAAGCGCTCCGAAGTAAGTACCGAATATGCCTTGTCTATGAGTTGGGCTTATCTGTTGGTTTTTTCTTCTTGGATTTTTTTCGACTACTTGCTCGTACCCGACCTCTGGCAAAGCTTTGCCTTGTGGCGAGGTATCGCACTTATGACGATAGTTTTGGCTGTGCTGTGGCACTCTTTCGTGGGAATCAGAGCACTTTTATTGGGCTATCTGCTTTACTTTGCAGTGGGGCTGCCTCTCCTGCCTATGTTGGTAGCTGTGCCAAGCCAACACATTGGCGTTTATCTACTCCAATATACCATGGCTTATCTGAGCTTGGGTGCGCTGCTTATTATTCCGCCCTTGCATGCTTATACCATTGCTGCGCTAAGCTTGGGCAGTCAGTTTTTGCTCTTGTACTCACAGCAAGGGTTTTCGCTCCAAAGCTACGGCTTGCAAGGGGGGCTGCTGGCGATGGGCAGCGTGTTGGTGGGTATGCTCATCAGCACACATCGCTTTGGTGTACAAAGCAAGCGCCTGCGCACTTTGGCGGCCAGCGAGCGTGCCAAATCGCAGCTCTACGACATCAATGCCACGCTCGAGGCACAGAAAAAGGAAATAGAAAAGAAAAATCAAGAAATAGATGCCCAAAACGAGGCTTTACAAACACAAAACCACTACATCAGTACCCAAAACCAAGAACTGGCTTTGGCCTACAAGCAAATTACCGACAGCATCAACTACGCCAAACGCATCCAAAAAGCCATTTTGGGCGATATACAGAGTATCACAGAGCAATTTCACGAAGCTTTTATTCTCTACGAACCCAAAGACATCGTATCAGGCGATTTTTATTGGTTTGCCCGCCTGAGCCTGCTGCCCGATGCGCAGTATCCCGAAGGGCGACACTTCAAAATATTGGTGGCTGCTGACTGCACCGGCCACGGCGTGCCCGGTGCTTTTATGACGGTGATGGGCTATGGCTTGCTCAATGAGATTGTAAACAAAAGGCAAATCTGGATGCCCCACGAAATTCTTCAGGAGCTCGACCAAAACGTAGTGGCCAACCTCAACAAGCAAGGCACCAAAACCTACGATGGTATGGATATTACGGTGCTTTGTATAGACGAACCGCAGGACTTGGTGTATATGGCGGCGGCCAAAAATCCGCTCTGGTACTACCGCAGCGGCGAGCTGTTGGAGCTGCCCGCACAGCCTTTTTCTATTGGCAATACGCTTTGGGAGCCGGAACAAAAAACTTTTGCAACACAGCAACTCAAAATACGTCGTAATGATGTGCTTTATCTTTTCTCTGATGGCTTTGCCGACCAATTTGGTGGTCATAAAGGCAAAAAGTACCTTACTAAGCGCTTTAGAGAGTTTTTGCTGAAAATTGCCCACTTGCCCTTGCCTACCCAAAAATACAAACTGGAGCAGGAGCTGCGCCAATGGCAAGGCCATTATGCCCAAACTGACGATATTACGGTGATTGGATTGAAGTTTTGAGAAAAAACAATCCCTGACTGCTCTCAGAAAACAGTCAGGGATATGCACCAAAAAGCTTGGCAACTTCTATTTCCCCACCTCAAATACTACTCTTCCGGCTACAATGGTCTTTTCTATTTTGATGTTGCGCAGGGTATTTTCGGGAGCAAGCATCAGGTCTTGTTCCAAAACCACCAAATCGGCCATTTTGCCTACTTCGATACTGCCCTTTTCTTTTTCTTCAAAATTGGCAAAAGCCGCCCAGATGGTCATACCACGCAGGGCTTCTTCGCGACTGATGGCATTTTCCTTCTGAAAACCTCCCTCAGGATAGTTTTTGGCATCTTGGCGTGCTACTGCCGAGTGGAAGCCAAAGAGCGGGTTAATGTCTTCTACCGGAAAATCGCTCCCCAAGGCCAATAAGCCACTTTGTTGGAGCAAATCGCGGTAGGCATAAGCATCTTTCACGCGCTCAGGCCCCAAGCGCTCCTCGGCCCAATACATATCAGAAGTACAATGCGTAGGCTGTACCGAGGGAATGACACGATATTTTTTGAATTTCTCCAAGTCCGTCTGATTCACCACTTGGGCATGCTCAATGCGCCAGCGCATATCATTGTCGGGCGAGAGGTACTTGGCATAAATATTCAAGAGCAAGCGGTTGGCCGAGTCGCCGATACAATGCGTATTGGCCTGAAAGCCCTTGGCATAAATCTGCCCCATAAGCGAGTCGAGGGCTTGAGGGCTTTTGAGCAAGAAGCCAATGTCTTGGGGTTTGTCGTGGTAAGGTTCTATCAAGCAAGCACCGCGCGAACCCAAAGCCCCATCAGCATAAATTTTGAAAGAACGTACATTCAGAAAATCCGTCTTGTATGCACCTTTTTCAAGATAGTACTCCAAGTTTTGCGGACTGGCACTTATCATGGCATAAAGGCGAATTTGGAGGGCTTGTCGGCGCTGCATTTGGTCTATCAGTTCGATGATGCGCCTGTCCAATCCGGCATCGGCCAAGGAAGTAAGCCCCACGGCAAAGCAGCGTTTTTGTGCTTCGAGCAGTGCTTCTTCTATTTCTTTGTTGGAAGGGCTGGGAATTTCGGCACTCACGAGCTTCATAGCATTGTCTATGAGTACGCCTGTCAGCTTGCCATTTTCTTTCAAAAAGCTACCCCCTTCTATGCTGGCATCGGGCTTGATACCCGCCGCATCCAAGGCTTTTTGGTTTACCAAAGCGGCGTGTCCGTCTATTCTGGTCAGAAATACAGGTACATCAGGAAAAAGTATATCGAGCTGCTCTTTGGTAGGAAAGCGCTTGTCTTCCCAGTCGTTTTGGTCCCAGCCCCTTCCCAAAATCCAGTTTTTGCCAGGGTTTTGCTGGCGATAGGTCTTGAGTCTTTCCAAAATTTCCTCAAAAGACTTGGTCTCAAACAAGTCGGCGGCTTGGAGGTTCACGGCATAGCCGTAGAAGTGGCAGTGCGCATCGAAAAAGCCCGGATAGGCACTTTTTCCGGCAAGGTCTATCATCTGATTGGCCTCGTAGCGTGCCAACAGCTCTTCAGAGTTGCCCAAGGCTACAAATTTGCCATTCTTGATGGCCACGGCCTGCACCAGCGAAAAGGCCGAATCTACCGTGTAGATTTTGCCATTATAGACAAGAGTATCTACCGACTCTTTGCTGCCGCCACAAGCATACAGCAGCAAGAGCAGCGCCAAAAACAAGTAATTTTTTTTCATCGTATCAATTGGTTTTTTTGTAAAGCAATCCTACGCAGAGGCAAGGCCTTTGCGCCTATAAAGTTAAGAAAAAAGTAGCATGAGCAAAGCCTTTTCGCCATCGCCTCAGCCCTTCCGCTGCAAGTGTCGCTTTATTTGTTTGATAGAAGGCCAGAGTGGCGGATAAAGCGTACCAGCGGCGTGGTTTTGGGTGCTGATTTGGTAAAGGCGCTGCCAATGCCCAAACAAATGTCTGTAAGCCTTGCCAATGGGCATTTGCGGGTCGTAGATATGCGCCGGCTCGGAGTTGGCACCGTTGAGCTCCATAATTTGCACCTTGCCTTCGTAGAGGTCTTCGAGGGAGGCCGTGCGCAGGTCGAAGCGGCCAAAATAATAGCCCGGAATGGCCTTGGCAATGGCATCGAAGCTGGCTTGCAGCTTTTCGTTGATGAGGTGGTTGGCATTCAGAAAGGTAGTGCCGCGCGAGTGGTTGCCGATTTCGATAAGTCGCAGCACCTGCCCTTGAGGCAATACCTCTTGCAGGCGCGTGCGGTAAAGCTTCAGCAAGGTAGCGAGGTGGTACTGTGTGCGTTCATTGCTCTTAAAAAGCATTTCCAAAGTGCTTGTACCATCACCTTGCACGCTGAGAAACTCTTTTTGCACCAGCGAAGTAACGCTGCCTTGGGCTTCTTGGGGCAGGCGGTGGTACATGACCCCAAACTCCAAGGGAAGCTCCAACCAAGCCTGCGCAATAATGTCGTAGCGGCTGTATTGTTGCCAATAATGCTGTAAATCGGCTTCATTTTCTATCTTTTCTACTCCAAAGCCCCGCTCCCCTTTGTCGGGCTTTAGCACGAATGGGTATGGCAACCCTGCCGCTTGGATGGCTGCTTGCACCTCTGCCAAGCTGCTGTGTGCTTTGAGCAGGCACATGGCAGGGCGCAAGGCTTCGGGAATGGCCAAAAGAACTTTGTATTTGGAATAATCCGCAAAGCCGCCCAGCTCCATGAGCGGATTGGCGGCAGCAAAAAATACAAAAGATTTGGCCTTGATACCCAGCCAAATCCAGTAAAAATATATCGGCATGTAAAATACCCAAAAAGGTAAAAACTCCCATTTGAGCCACTTTTTCAACGGCATAAGGTTTAGTCTTCGAGGTGCAGGCGTTGTTTGATATAGCTGAGCATTTGGGTTTCGTGCTCGCTCACATCTTCGGAGGTTTCGGCAAATAGGTAAATCGTATCCAAAATAGCCTCTCGGTCGTGGGGGTTGGTTTCGAGGTGGCCACGCAGCCCTTCCAGAAACTGCTCTTTCCAAGTCTCCAAGTGGTGCAAAAGATACTCAAACTCTTGTTTGAAGATACCAATCAGTTGATTGATTTTGAGGTCACCCAAGCCATCTTCTCTGAAAATATTGCCCAAGCTTTCGGAGAGGCGCTTGAGGTAGAGCTGCTCTTCGGAGTCCACCACCCCATCGCTGGTGATGACCATCAGCGTAGGAAAAAACTCGGCAAAAGTGGTAAATTGTTCCAAAGTAAGCGCTGTTTTGCGTTTTTCTTGGTACAAAATGTATAAATGTTCAATATTTTTTACCATCGTCATTGACTTCTCCGGTTTAATTTTTTGCTTTTTTAGCATTGTTTTCTTTTTGGAAATCACGCTTTCCGTTACTTTCATTTTCGGCGGCAGCATCCTCCTCAGCAGCAGCGGCGATGTACCGGCTATTGAGTTTTACTACTTTGCCGCGCTTGGTCATGCGCAGGTTGAGCAGCTCTACGAGCAGCGCAAAAATCATGGCAAAATACACATAGCCTTTTTCTATTTCTTGGTGGAAGCCTTCCATCACGAGGAGCGTGCCAATCATCAAAAGGAAAGCCAGAGCCAGCATTTTTACAGTGGGGTGCTTGGTTACAAAGGCATTTACGGCGTTGGCAAAAGCAATCATAATCACCATCGAAAAGACTACGGCCAGAATCATAATCCAGAGATTTTCAGGTTTCGCCGCATCCACCAAGCCAATGGCTGTGAGAATGGAGTCGAAAGAGAAAACAATATTAAGCATAGATATTTGAAAAATTACCATCGCAAAGGAGGTCGTTTTTGCCTTGCCTACTTCTTCTTGTGCGCCTTCGAGCTTTTGGTGAATCTCGGAGGTGCTCTTATAAATCAGGAAAAGGCCTCCTATTAACAAAATCAGGTCTTTGCCGCTGGGGTGAAAATGGGTATTGAATATTTTAAGGGGAATATCAAAAAGTGGCGTTGTAAGACCAACCATCCAAGAAAGTGCAAAGAGCAGCAAGACCCGCGGAATAATGGCCACGATTAAGCCAATGTTGGTGGCTTTCTCACGCAATTCTTCTTTCAGTTTTCCGGAAAGAATAGAAATGAACACGATATTGTCTATACCCAATACCACTTCCAAAAGTGTAAGTGTAAGAAGGCTGATAAGGCCTTCGGTAGAAAAAATGTGCGCCAATACTTGTTCCATTAATGTAGGATAGAAGAATGAATAATTTGATTAAAAACTAACGCAATTTGAGAAAAAATCCTGACTAAGAAAATTTTTTATAACTTTTATCGCCGCACTTTTCAAGCAAAAAGCCCCTACAAGTAAGCTACTTGCGGGGGACTCTCTCTAATTTGGGCGGAAATTAGTATTGCACTCCGGTAATTTTTATTTCTGTACGGCGATTGAGCTGGTGGAGCAGCTCTCGGCGCTCTTCGTCTTTGAAGCTTTCAATGAACTTCTCCGTAAGGATTTCGCCTTCTTTCAGGAAGTCGTACTTATCAGCCAGCTCGGCATTGACCACCTTCGGCTCTCGCTCGCCATAGCCTTGCGGCGTAATGCGGTTACGATTGATGCCCTTCGAGATGATGTAGTCCACGGCGGCTTGGGCACGGTTTTGGGCAAGAATCTCGTTGTCAAAATTCGTCCCGCGCGAATCGGTATGCGAGCCCAGCTCCACTTTTACTTCGGGGTTGTCTCTCAAGAAAGTAACCACACCATCCAATACCTTGGCGGCATCAATGCGGATATTGTACTTATTGAAGTCGTAGAGCACATATACCTCAAACTTGGTTTTTTGGACTTCAAATTTTTGCAGCTTCATATCCACAAAAAACACCGTATCGGTTTCGGGCTTTGTCAGAAACTCCGTCGGCACCTGCCTTCCGGCCATCGTAAAGCTCTCGCGAGCAGTAAGGTAAAGCGACTTATCTTCCAAGTGGTCAGCAATAATCACAAACTCATCATTCAGCCCCAAGCTGAGGGTATCGGTACGCCCGCGGCTGTCAGAAATCATTTCTTTGATTACACGCTCATTTTTGTCCAACACACGCACCCTTGTTTTGGGCAGCGCCTGCTCGCTTTTATCGGTTTCGATGCCAAGGGTATTGAAGGCCAAGAAGTAGCGAATAGTTTTGGTATTGGGAGTTTTGTCTATAAATCGGTAAATATCATCATCTCCCTTGCCTTTTTCGCGGTTGGAGGCGAAGTAGCCCGTGCTATCGGAGGTAAATACCAGCGAGAGGTCGTCGTATTTAGAATTGACAGGTACGCCCATATTGCGCACGCGGGTTTGGCCGCCTTGGCGTGTAGCCACGAAGATGTCTAAGCCACCCAAGCCCGGATGGCCATCGGAGGCGAAGAAAAGTCGCCCGTCATTCGATACATAAGGAAAAAGCTCATCGCCTTCTGTGTTCAGGTCGCTGCCCAAGTTGCGCACATTGCCCCAAGAGCCATCGGGATTGCGGCTGGCGCTGTAGAGGTCTATGCCGCCACGGGTGCGGTTGTTGCGGTCATCGTATTCGCGGTCGGAGGCGAAGTAGAGGGTTTTGCCATCGGGCGAGAAGGCCGGGCAAGAGTCCCACACAAAGGCTTTGGTTTTGGACTTTCTGCCGGGCTTGCCATAGTAATTTTTCTCATCATTGCTGCTTACACCTTCGATGAGCTGCGGCTCTGTCCAAGTGCCATTTTCAAAGTTCGAAATGAAGAGTTTTACATTTTTATTGCCTTTTTTCTTTCCGGTATTGCCTCGTGCAAATACCATCACCAAGCCATCGCGGCTAAAGGTAGCGCTGGCTTCGTTTACTTCCGGCATGTGGATATACTCGGCAAAAGGCTCGATACGGCCTTGGCATTCAGCATCGGCATCAAACTGGTAGGTGTACAAGCCCGTAAAGTTTTGGCCATTGCCTGCAAAAATACCCTGCTTGCGCGAGGAGCTGAAAATGATTTGGTTGTCGCCAAAAGGTACGGGCGAAAACTCCGCCGCCGAGGAGTTCAGGGCATCACAGTTTTCGATTTCGTAGTAGGTTTTGGTACGGAGAATCTCCTCTATCTTCTTGATATTTTCTATCTCTTTGCGGGCACGCTGCACGTAGGGTACGTTTTTGCCTATTTGAGCATAGTTTTGAAGTTGCTCTTGGGCTTCTTTGTATTTGCCATTGGCCTTGAGCACGATGCCGTAATAGAACTTGGCATCATCCACGTGGTCTTCGCTGTATGCTTTCGGGATGGGTTTGTTATAAACTTTAGCATAATAGGCTTCGGCTTCTCTGATACGGTTAGATTTGCGGAGCGATTGGGCAGTATAGAAGTTGGCCATCAAGGCATCTTTGCCCACCATTACTTTTTTGAAATAAGAAATCGCTTCTTCGTATTCTTGCCTTTCGTATTTTTTGTATCCTTTCTTGAAATTACCACAAGCCGAGAGCAAGAGTACCAAGAAAAAGCCATAGATAAAGTGGTATTTGGAAGACATAAAGAATGTTTTTTTCTGATGAACACACATAAAACAGCCAATAGCAGGGATTGGTTTGTAAAATTTCTTCAAAGTAGCCTGAAAAGGCATGGTAAGCTACAAAATTTTGAAGAATTTCTATCAAAATTTTATTCGTGAAACAATATCAGGGCAAAGTAGGCTTGCCGAAAACCGGACTGCTTTTCGAGGCTGCGTACTTCTATGCGGTAGTTTTGGGGGGTATCTTGCATCAGGGTGGCAAATACAAAGTTCTTGTCTTCGCTGTCTGCGCGATAATAGGGCTTCCATTGCCCGCTTTGCTGCTGCGTTATGGCTACCTCTGTGCGTGCAATGGCCTCGTCTGTAAGCACAAAAAGGCCATACTCTTTGGGTGTGCCGATTTCTCTCTGTACCTGCTTTACAGAGTCTATCACGTCTATATACACCCACTCCACCGTATAGCCTTCTTGCTGGAGCGACTGCATGATTTTCTGCGCTTCCTCAAAAACCGATTGCGCTCCGGTGCTTTGGGCTTGGGCACTTTGTAGAAAGCTCCCCAAGCCTATCAGCCCTACCAATAAGTATTTGAGAGCGCCTATCCAATTAGAAAGGCAGATCTTCTTCGTCATTGCTTTCAATGAGGGTCTGGTCTTCGGAGAAGTTCACATTGTTGTTGGGCAGGCTCGGGCCGGCTTCTTCTTTGCCTTTGCCGAGGGCTTCGATGCTGTATGCGGCTACATCGGTGTACCATTTGTCGTTGTACTCCCTTGAAGAAAGACTGAACATTACCCTTATCTCGTCGCCGTATTGTACGCCTTCGAGCTGGCTGATTTTATCATTCCACACCGTAAAACATATCTTTTTGGGATAAGCATCTATGGTTTCTACCACAAAGTCTTGCTTGCGCCATTCACCATTTTTGCTTGCGCCTTTTTGTTCGGAGAGGGCTTTGATAAATTTGCCGCGTATTTCGAGTGCCATATAAATAATGATTTTTGTAAGTTATACTGAAAACTGTTTGATTTTAAATTCCCCTCCTTCCAAAGGAGGGGTTAGGGGTGGTTTTATTGGCTTTTCCTCACAAAACTACTTTGTTCTGGATATAAATTGTCTCAGCTTTTCTTTTTGAAAAGATAAATCTTGCTTTCATTGCCTGCTAAGAGCCTTTTGATGTTGGCGCGGTGCGTCCAAATCACCAATATACAGAGTACAAAGGCCACTACAATCAGTACCGGATGCTCTGGCTGCAAGCCCGGCACAAACATAAAGAGCGGAAAAGCGACGGCGGCAGTCATCGAGCTGAGCGATACGTAGTTAGACAAGAGCAACATCACCACAAACACCAAAAAGGCCAACAGCGCCACTTTCAGATAAATGGCCAGCACCATGCCCAAGAGCGTGGCCACGCCCTTGCCTCCCTTAAAGCCCACATATACTGGAAAAATATGCCCCAACACCGCCACAATGCCCAAGCCCAACTGATAGTAAAGAAGGTTTTCGGCGGCTATCCACTCTTGCCAAAGCAGCACAAAAGCCAAAGAAGTAGCTGCCCAGCCTTTGAGCGCATCGAAAAGGAGTACGATGGCTCCGGCTTTTTTGCCCAAAACCCTAAAAGTGTTGGTAGCGCCAGCATTGCCGCTGCCGTGTTGGCGTACATCGGTACCGTGGAAACGCTGCCCATACCATACCGCCGTGGGGATAGCCCCAAGCAGGTAGGCTGCCAAGGCACAAAAAAATATATAAAGTTCTTTCATTGGATTGGCTTCTAAAATGCCTGCAATATAAGAAAAATCGCTTAATCCCAAATAAAAAGCGCAGGCCTAAGACCTGCGCCAATGCATTGCTTGTCTAAAAATCTATTAGGAAGCGTGTTCCAAAGCAGTCTTGATTTGCTTAAGCTTGCCTGCTACCGAGGCATCTACCTGCTCTCCGGCTACGGTAATAACCAAGCCGCCAATGAGCGCAGGGTTTACTTTCTCCGAAAGGCGTATCTGCTTGCCTGTACTTTTGGCAAGCATCTCAAGGATTTCTTGGCGCAGGGCATCGTTTAGCGGGAAGGTGGTTTGCACCTCAGCGCGCTGTATGCCTTTGTATTGCTCGTATTGGTTTTCAAACTCCTTGGCTGTGGCAAAAAGAATTTCCTCACGGTTTTTCTTGGCGATAATCTCAAAGAAAGAAATCGTAAGCGGATGCAGCTTATCAGACAATAAACCTTTTAGGATTGCCAACTTTTTATAGCTATAAATAATCGGATTTTTCAATACTGCTGCCAACTTGGGATTTTCGAGGCAAAGCTGCTCAAAAAACTCCATGTCGCGGTACACCTCATCAAGGACACCACGCTCTTGGGCTAAATCTAAGATGGATTTGGCGTATCTGACCGCCACTCTGTATTCAGACATATCCTATGGGCTTTGGAGTTTAGTTGAGTTTTGTATCTTTCAGAATATCCTCTACCAATGCTTTTTGTGCATCTTGGTTTTCGAGTTGCTTTCTGAGTACCTTCTCGGCAATTTCGAGCGAAAGCGCTGCTACTTGTTTCTTAATTTCATTGACAGCCGCCTTTTTTTCATTTTCAATCACGGCACGGGCTTGTTCAATCATTCTATCGCCTTCTTTTTGTGCCAAGCCACGTGCCTCTTCTACAAGGTCTTTGGCTGTTTGGGTGGCTTTTTTGAGCAATTCGTCTTTTTCTTGGCGCGCTTCTTCGAGGAGTTGTGCATTTTGGTTCGAGATACGCTCCATTTCCATTTTGGCAGCATCGGCAGCTTTCAGAGCACTTTCGATGGACTCCTCACGCTCCTTCAAACCAGAGAGAATGGGCTTCCAAGCAAATTTTGCCAATACAATAAATAAAACGAGGAATACGGTAAGTTGCCAAAAGATAAGGCCAAGTTCGGGTTGTACTAATTGCATATATGTAAATAATTAAATATATCTGTAAAATGACAATGAAGAGGCTTTGGATAAAAGAGGAGGAGACTTCCGCCTACCAAGCGTAGCTGCGGAAGTTTCGCTCCTGAGTGTGATGGCGCAATATGCTTGCGATGCTCTCGTATTATACGAAAAGCATCAACAAACCTACTACGATAGCGAAAAGAGCCGCACCTTCAATCAAGGCAGCAGCAATAATCATCGCTCCTTGAATCTTCGGAGCAGCTTCAGGCTGGCGTGCAATGGCATCCATGGCTTGGCCACCAATGCGACCAATACCCAAACCGGCACCCAATACAGCAAGACCGGCAGCAATACCTGCACCAAGACCTACAAGTGCATCGAACAAAAAGATGATTAACGTAGCTAACATAAATTGTTAAGAGTTAAAAGGTTATATAAACAATTGATATTGTTTCGTAAGAAAATACCCTACAAGACTTAGGCGTGATGCACCTCAGGCTTGTCGTGGTGGTGCTCCTCGTCGTGGTCGTGGTGGTGCTCTTCTACGGCACTACCAAAATACATCGAGGTAAGCAGAGTAAATACATAAGCTTGCAGCAAAGCTACAAAAAGCTCCAAGCAGTTCATAGCCACCGCAAACACGATACTCACAGGAGCTACAAAGAAGCTCTTGAAGATAAATATAAGCGAAAGCAAGCTCAAAATAATGATGTGCCCTGCCGTAATGTTGGCAAACAAACGCACCATCAGGGAGAAAGGCTTGGTAAAAATCCCCAAAAGCTCTACGGGAATCATAATCGGCAACAAATACACGGGTACACCCGGCGTAGCGAAAATATGTTTCCAGTAGTTTTTATTAGAAGTAAAGAGGGTAATCAACAAAGTAAGCCCTGCCAAAGTAAGCGTAACAGAGATATTTCCGGTAAGGTTGGCTCCGCCGGGCATCAGGCCGAGCAGGTTGTTGAACCAGATAAAGAAAAATATAGTGAGCAAATAAGGCACATAGCGCTCGTGCTTGGGGCCGATATTGGGTTTGGCAATTTCGTCGCGCACAAATACTACAATTGGCTCAAAGAACGACTGTAAGCCCTTGGGCGCTGAGTTCACCCCCTGCGTTTTGTATGATTTACCGATACTCAAGAAGATTCCCAAGAGCAAAGACACACTCAAAAGCATAGAGGCCACGTTTTTGGTAATCGAAAAATCTATCAATTGGCCATGGTTGGCCAAGTGGATTTTGTCGTGTACCATCAGGTAGGTATTAGAGCCTCTTTGCAGCACTTGCGCTTTTTGCATTTTGCCGTGGTGCTCTACTTCTTGTTCGGCGGCATGATGAAATTCGCTCGACAAGAAGATGTCCAATCCATTCTCTGTATAAAGAATCACAGGCAAAGGCAAGGTGATATGCGTATGACCGATGGTAGCAAAGTGCCACTCATGCGAGTCGGAAATGTGATGGATGATGGTTTCTCCGGCATTAAAGGCTTTTTCTTCTTGCGCCAGCGTGGCGGTACTTATCAGAGCTAAGGCAAATACAATAGCAATTTTTTGTGTAAATATATGCCAGTTCATAGAGTTGGGGTATGCAGGTTGTATAGAAATTTGGTGCGAAATTAGTAAAACTTTCAAGACTTCCTCAGGATAATTTCATTTATTTTGAAATCCAAACTATAAGTTAGGCGCTGAAGCTTGTGTATCAAAGCTTCTTTCTTCCATAAATCGCCTCTTCCTCCTCTTCGGGCGCTTCTTTGTGGGGTGCATACTCTTTTCCGGCCAATACCAACACGATTTCACCCTTTACGGCTTTCTGCTCAAAGTGGCGCTTCACTTCTTCCAAAGTACCGTTTACAGTTTCTTCGTGGAGCTTGCTCAGCTCGCGCGATACCGAGCAAAGCCGCTCTGCCCCCACGTGGCTTGCCAGTTGTTCCAAGGTTTTGAGCAGGCGATGCGGCGACTCATAGAAAACCATCGTGCGTGGCTCTTCTGCCAGCACTTGCAGACGGGTTTGGCGGCCTTTTTTATGGGGTAAAAATCCCTCAAATACAAACTTATCGGCGGGCAAGCCCGACTTCACCAGCGCAGGTACAAAGGCCGTAGCACCGGGCAGACACTCCAGCACAATGCCCGCTTCTAAGCAGGCGCGTACCAGCAAAAAGCCCGGGTCGGAGATTACGGGCGTGCCTGCATCCGATACCAAGGCCATTGTTTCGCCTGCGTGGAGGCGTTCTATCAATTTCTGACAAGTCTTGTGCTCATTGAAAATATGATAGCTCTGCAAAGGCTTGCTGATTTGGTAATGCTTGAGCAGCACGCCCGAAGTACGGGTATCTTCGGCTAAAATCACATCTACTTCCTTCAAAATACGCAAGGCACGCAGGCTGATGTCTTCCAGATTCCCGATAGGCGTAGGTACGATATAAAGTTGGGTTGCTTGTTCCAAGGTTCTTTAGGGAGATTTTCTGATGATAGGCTTTCCGATAATGAGGCGGTTGCTCTTGTCGTAGCTGAAGTAGCTCGAAATCCACGTAATCAATACCAACAAACGATTTTTAAAGCCTACTAAGTAAATAAGATGCACAAACATCCAAGCCAGCCAAGCGATAAAGCCCTTCATACGCAGGCCTTTGAAGTCGGCCACGGCCTTGTTTCGCCCGATGGTCGCCATCGCCCCTTTGTCGAGGTATTTGAAAGGCTGGAGCTTTTCTTTTTGTCCTTTGATGATTTTTTGTAGGTTTTTGGCCAGCAAGCGCCCCTGCTGCATGGCAGGCGGTGCCATCATGGGGAAGCCCTTGGGTGTGGCCTCGGTAATCATCGCCGCCACATCGCCTATTGCAAAGATATTGTCGTAGCCTTCTACACGATTATATATATCTACTTTGATACGGTTGCCGGCCACAATCACCTCCGGTGCCAAGCCTTTTACAGGTACACCTTTTACGCCAGCCGCCCACAAAACAGTCTTGCTAACGAGTTTTTCTCCGGTACTCAATTCGACGGTTTGCCCGTCAAAAGATTTTACAGAAGTATTCAGGCGTACATCTATGCCCATTTTTTTGAGGTCGGCCAAAGCCCTTTCCGAAGCTTCGGGCGACATCCCCGAAAGCAAGCGGGGAGCAGCTTCAATGAGGTGTACATCCATTTCGAGCATATCCAGCTCTTTGTAGTCTTTGGGAAATACGTGCTTGCGCAGCTCGGCCAAGGCGCCGGCTATTTCCACGCCGGTAGGACCACCGCCTACAATCACATAGTCCATGAGGCTGTTTTTCTCTACGTCGTCTTCTGTGAGCAGGGCTTGCTCAAAGTGCCTGATGATGCGATTGCGCAGCTGTATGGCATCTTCAATCGTTTTGATAGGAATGGCATTGGCCTCAATGTCTTGAAGGCCATAGTAGTTGGAAGTAGCGCCCGTGGCTACCACCAAGTAGTCGTAATGAATACCGCCTATGGAAGTTTCCATGTAGTTTTGGGCAGGGTCTATACTGATGACCTCCCCCATACGGAAGTAAAAATTATTGGCTTTGGCAAAAGCCTTTCGGAAAGGATATACGATAGAGGCTGTTTCTAGGCCAGAAGTAGCCACCTGATAGAGCAAAGGTTGGAAGGTATGATGGTTTTGCTTATCAAACAAAACGACCTGCACATCGGCATGGCGCAGCGCCTTGATAAGCTCTATACCACCAAAGCCGCCGCCAATCACTACGATACGGGGCTTGCCAATGTCGGGAATGCGTGTGGAATTGGACATAATAGTGAAGGGGGTTAATTCAAACAAAGATACAGCTTCTCTATACAAGTAAAAAGCCGCTTTCTTGATTTATTTATTCACCTGAATAAACTTCTCTACGTCTTGTACCTTGCCCAAAATAATGATGATGTCATCTTCGTACAGAATGGTGTCGGGGCGCGGAATACCGATAATATGCTCTATTTTTTTCACCTCTCCGTTTACCTCTTCTTCGTACTCACGCTTTACGGTGATGAGGTTGAGGTTGTAGCGCTCGCGGAGCTGTATTTCGCCGAGGGTTTTGTTGGCAATCTTGCGGGGGGTATTCACCTCCACGATTTCGTAATTGTCGGGCAGGGGTAAATAAGCGTGTACATTGGGGTTGAGCAGGGTTTCGGCCACGGTTTTGGCTACCTCGTCTTCGGGCGAGAGAATTTCTTCTACACCTACCTTTTCAAGAATTTTTCTTTGCTGCACGTTGGCCGCTCTGGCAATGATGCGCTTTACTTTCAAGTCCATCAGCAGTACCGTAGTAAGTAGTAGGGCTTCAAAGTCTTCGCCGATGGCCACCACCACCGCATCCATATCTTCGATATTTTGGGCTTGTAGCGCTTTTACATCGGTAGCATCCAAGGTTACGGCATAAGCCACGTATTCCTTGATGTTTTCCACACGCTCCGAGTCATTGTCAATGGCCAATACTTCTGCCCCTCTTTTGGCTAATTTTCGGGCGATAGAGGTGCCAAACTGCCCCAATCCGATAACAGCAAATTTACCCAGCATGTGCGTGTTTGATTTTGCCTTTGAGAAAAGTTACAATAATATCGAGCGATTTTTCGTAGCTCACATTATTAGGAATAATCAGGTCGGCATCTTGCTTAAAAGGCTCAATGTACTTTTCGTAAGTCGGTGCTACGTGCATTTCGTAGCGATAGAGCACGTCATCAAGGTCGTAGCCGCGCTCCACTTGGTCGCGGATGATGCGCCTTTTGAGCTTGATATGCTCTTTGGCATCAATAAAAAGCTTGAGGTCGAGGAGCTTTGAAATTTCAGGGAAGTAAAATACAAAAATACCCTCTACCACAATAATAGGTGCCGAGCGAAACTCCAAGGTTTTGGGTTTTATCTTGGGATTGTTGTAGGTATATTCTTGCAGATATACGGTTTCGCCTTTGCGCAGCTTGTTGATGTCTTCGGCGTAGCGGTTGAAATTGATAGAAAAAGGCGTATCAAAGTTCTCCACTCCGTTTTCGTCTAAGGGCTGTTGGTCGCGAGGCTTGTAATAATTGTCTTGGGAAATAAGGCAAATCTCCTCCTCATCGAAAGAGTCTATCAAACTTTTCAGAAAAGATGTTTTGCCGGAAGCACTTCCGCCGGTAATCCCTACGATATAAGGAGGGCTTTGTGAGGCCATGATTTATGAGGAGATTTGTTGCAAAAAATCAATTAATTGACCAAAAGCTTTGGCCCGATGGCTGATGGCATTCTTCTCGGCGGCACTCATCTCGGCAAAAGTGAGCGAGTGGCCATCGGGCACAAACACAGGGTCGTAGCCAAAGCCTCCACTGCCACGCGGCTGCTCGACAATCTGCCCTTTGGCAATGCCCACAAAGCTCCGCGCTTCTCCTTTCAGCACAAGGCTGATACAGGTTTTAAACTGCGCTTGGCGATTTGATTGGCCTTGCAGATTTTTGAGCAGCAGATTTAGGTTATCGGCATCGTTTTTTTGAGGACCTGCATAGCGCGCCGAATATACGCCGGGAGCGCCTTCCAAAGCTTCCACCTCCAAACCCGAATCATCAGCAAAGCAATTCACTTGGTACTTGTCCCAGAGGTACTGGGCTTTTTGTAGCGCATTGCCCTCGATGCTGTCTTGCTCTTCGGGCAGGTCTTCGTGGCAGCCCAGCGCCTCTAAGCCGATAAGCTCCCAGTCTGCGGGCAGCATCTGCTGTATTTCTCGCAGCTTGTGGGCATTATGTGTGGCAAAACAGAGGCGCATTATCAAGGGGTTGGGTCTTCTACCTCCAATATTTCTATTTCATAATAAATGGGCTCGAAAGGGCGAATAATAAAAACACTAGACTGCGGTGGGCGCGAACCCCTAGCACCATAAGCCTCGCGAGAGGGCATAATAATCAGTGCTTTCTCTCCTTTTTTCATGAGTCTCAGACCTGCCTTAAAGCCGCTAATTCTATCATCATTTGGCAAATCGGTTCTATAACTCGCTTGGCTGTCGAACTGACTTTTGTTGAGCCTGCGTCCAATGAACTTAACGGTTACAATACTGGTGCTATCTACGGCCTTGGCATCGAAGTCAGGCTCTTCCAAGCGCACCAAACGTACATTGGTAGGGGTAGCCTGTGTAACTGTCAGCCCTTCGGCAGCAATAAACTCATTGATGAGATTTTCCTCTGATTTTACGCTTACCAGCTCTATTTCGGCAGCAATGGCTGCATAAGGAGGCAACAGCGCCGAGCCAAAAGTGCCATACGCAAAGCGATAGTCCATCAAAGCGATCGCTTTTTCGCCCTCACGCATACGGCGCAGAGTTTCTTCAATACCAAATATTTCAGTACCACCTCCTACGGGCAGCTCAAAAAGGGTATCGCCTTCGGAGGCAAAAAAGTCGTTGAGAACAGTACCGCTGGGGAGTATGCGGGTAGTATATTTGATATATGCCCAGTTGAAGATACTGTCCACGGCACGTCCTTCGGGATTAGCTTCCAAAATCTGGTAATAGAGCCCCTCTTCTGTTCTTTGCGGATTCAGCCCTTGGGCAGCAATGTAGGCTTGGATGGCACGCTCGTTTTCTTCAAGCTTTCTTTGCTCAAAAAAGGTTTCGTCCTCACTGTTGCAAGCGCCCAGTAGCAGACTTAGCAAAAAAACTTGTGCTACTACAAAAGCTATTTTCTTTATTTTCATAAGAAGTGTTTTTATTTAAAATCTACCAATTCTACTTCAAAAAGCAAGATAGAGTTGGGCGGAATCATATCGCCGGCACCGCGCGGGCCATAAGCCAAGCCAGAAGGAATAATAAACAAGGCTTTTTCACCTTTTTTGAGCAAGGCAAAGCCCTCGTCCCAGCCGGGAATCACCATACCTTGGCCCAACGGAAACTCAAAGGGTTCGCCGCGCTTCAGAGAGCTGTCGAACTCTTTGCCATCAAGCAACTTGCCTACATAATGTACAGATACCGAGTCGCTTACTTTGGGCGAAGCGCCGTTGGTACTTTTGGTAATCACATAGTGTAAGCCTGAGGCGGTGGCTTTGGCCTCTAATTTATTTTTTGTGATATAGTCTTTGATAATGCTTTGCTCATCTGCCTTGCGTTTTTCAAACTCTTCTTCCTGCTTTTTTTGCTGCCCCATAAACTCTTTTTGCATTTCTTCTTCAGTTTGTACATCTATAATATTGAGTACAAACTTCACCCAAGAGCCTTTGCGCAAGTAGGGAGGCAAATTGCCGTTATTACGGCTGGCGATGCTATCGGCAGCCACCCATACGCTCACGCTGTCGCCTTTGTGGAGCATTGGGAGTATTTCGTCAATAAAACCTTTTTGCGTAATCGGATATACTTTTTCTTTTTGGGGCTGTGGGTTTTGGAGGCGTGTATCAGCAATGATAGAATCGCTTTCGGTAGCAATAATATTGTGGTAAGAAATATAATCGCCCACTTCTACTTTGCGTGCTTTTGTGTCGCGTTTATGAAAAAAGAAGCGGAGGCCGGATTCGGTTTTTTCGGCTCTGCCAAAGAAATTGCCTTCTTCTTTGGTTTTCGACTGGCAAGCGGCCAACAGGCTACAAATACAAAGGGAGTAAAAGAGATGTTTCATGGGGGTTTATCGGATTACTTGGTTGAGTTCGTGTTGGTACAAAGGTAATAAATCTAAGAATTTTTGTGTAGTTTCTTGTAGAGAAAGCTCCGAGATACCTCCGGCGGCGTTTCGGTGGCCTCCTCCCTGAAAGTGCTGCTGCGCAAAATCATTGACAGAGAAGTTCCCCACAGAGCGGAAAGACATTTTTACCTTCCCACCTTTCTCGATGATAATGGCCGCAAGCACCACACCTTCTATCGAAAGTGCATAATTCACAATGCCTTCTGTATCACCGGTCTGAGAATGATACTGTTGTAGCTCTTCGGCAGAAATCACAATATAGCAGGTTTTGTATTCAGGGAGCAAATACATCTTATTGGCGAGCACATGCCCCAAAAACTTGAGGCGGATGGCCGTATTGTTGTCGTAGATGAGATGGTGCACCTTGGAGGTATTCACACCCACGTCTATCAATTCTCCGGCGATTTGGTGTACTTCTTTGGAGGTTGTAGGATGCTTGAAAGAGGCCGTATCAGTAAGGATACCCGCATAAATGGCCTCGCCAACGGCTACATCAATGAGGGCTTGATCGCCTAAATCGTGAATTAGCCTGAACACCAATTGGGCGGTAGCGGCGGCTTGCTCGTCCCAATAATTGTACTTGGCCGGAATGGAGGGATTGATATGATGGTCTATTAATAGAATATCTGCCGGGCTGCTTTGGAGAATATCGCTCATTTTTTCGACACGGCCATAGCCCGAAAAGTCGAGGCAACACACCAAGTCGGCTTTTTGAAAATATTTTGCTGCTTCGGTGGCCGTATCTTCTTCAAATACCAGCACCTCTTCATTGCCGGGAAGCCAATGAAGAAATCGAGGATAATCGCTTGGGGCAATCACCTTTACCTGATGGCCTTTTTTCTTCAGATAAGTGGCCAAAGCCAAAGATGAGCCTAAAGCATCGGCATCGGGCTTGTGGTGAGTAGTGATGACTATCTGCTTGGGGCTGCCCAAAAAAGCCTTTAGTTCTTCAATATTTTGCATCGAAATTCGCTTTTGGTCGGTAAAGTTGCTAATAAATCTTTTTAAAACAAAACCTCTGTAATACAGATATGTGAATCGTATTGTTTAAGCTTGTATATTTGCTGGCAATTATTCTTCTAATATGATGACCCAACTCCGGCCAATATCTTCTTTTCGACTTGCCGCAAAGCTCTTCCTGTGGATTTGGGTATGGGCAGGCTTGGGGTACCAGGCATTCGGCCAAAAACCCTTGCCCACCAAGACGGTGAAAGAAAAATCGTTGGTAACAGGTCAGGAAATGGAATGGAAAATCACCGGCGACGACCGTGTGGTGGCGCGCGACTCCTCCCAAAACTATATGCAGCTGTATGTGCGTGACTCTGAGCAGGTGCTTTATGGCAACAAATGCGCCGAAGATGAGGCCAAACGCATGGGCATCGAGTTTGTATTGCTCAGCAAAGATATTGGCTACGGCATGAGCGAAAGCAGCCGCCAATGGAGCAACTTTAAGACGGGATTTCGCGCCTTTTTCAAAAATGGCTTCTTCTGGAAGCGCAAGCTCAAAAAGCGCATTCGCTTGTGTAAAGAGGCTACCGGCGACCACAGCCGATAAGTTTACGAAAGAATATATGCTTTTTTGTTAATTTTATCTTAATTTTAAAATCTTAATTGTATCACCTCAACATATCAAATTACGCGGTTACATGTTAAATATCATCATCTTCGGCCCTCCGGGTGCAGGTAAAGGAACGCAAAGTGAGCGGCTTATCGAAAAATACCAACTGGTACACATCTCTACGGGAGACCTCTTCAGAGCACATATTAAGAATGATACGGAAATTGGTAAAAAAGTAAAAGAGTACACCAACAATGGTATTTTGGTACCTGATGAGCTCACCATTGCGATGCTCAAAGAGGTGCTCGACCAAAACCAAAATGCGGGGGGCTTTATCTTCGATGGCTTCCCCCGTACTGTACCACAAGCCGAGGCGCTCGACAAATTTATGCAAGAAAACCACACGGCCATTCACGCCATCGTGGCCTTGGACGTAACCGAAGCCGAAGTACGCGCCCGTATCGAGAAACGTAAAAGTGTGGAAAACCGCGCCGACGATGAAGCCGCCACTGTAAATCGCCGTATCAGTGAGTATTTTGGCAAAACCATCCACGTACTGCCCTACTACGAGCAGCAAGGCCGCCTCCTCAAAGTAAATGGCATAGGAAAGATAGACGATATCTTTGGGCAAATCACCGCCGCCATCGAAAAAGCTACGGGAAAAGCCTAATAAAAAACTCTCACAATTTGCTAAGAAATGTACATCGCCCCAAAGGATAGCTTTGGGGCTTTTTTGTGGAAATAAACAAGGGCATATCAAGCCAAAACATCCGCAAAGAGCCTCTTGAGATGTTTTTATTTATATTTTCTCTAAGTTTTTTGCTTTGCATCAAGATTCTCTCTACCTTCAAAACGTGGTAAAATGTTCTTTATCAAAAAGCACTGAATACCACCCTCAAAGCAAAAGAAAACAAAATCTAAACACAAGCCAAATGCAATCTAAAACCCTCTTCCCAGCAATATTTTGCCTGCTTTTACTTGGTGCTTGCACTTCCGAAACAAAAACCGGAACTGATACTTCGCAAAGTATAGACAGCACCAACACAAAGGCTTCTAAAGAAATAGAAGCCATCTACCAAGATTGCACTGTGTATGCGAGTGCTACGATGTTTTTCTTCAAAACGGCGCAGGGCGATACCATTCAAGTTTCTATCCTCAACAAAGGTATGGAAGAAGCCGAACTATCTGCCAAAGTACCCGACAACTTGGTGGATGACAGCAAAGACATAGAGGGCGTACCGGGGGCAAACCCTAAGATGGTCGGCAAGAAATTCCGCATTATTTATGATGCAAAAGGCGAAATCGTAGAGGTAAAATCGGCTGAATAAATTTCTATTCAAACAAAAAATGAACAGCACTTTCGCCATTTGCGCTTTTGCCCTCTTCTTCTTTGCCTGCAATAGCTCGCCTAAAGAAACAGAAGAAGAAAAACTTTGCTTTGTGGCCGACACAGAGCTCACCAAAGCCTACGCCAATTTTATTGTCAAAGGAAATCGCCTTGAAGGCTTGGTACGCTACGAAACACCCAAAGCAGGGATGACCCTCTACGAAGTATGCAGCATCACAGGCAGCAAAGAGGGCAAACGCCTCAGCCTGACGCTCACTACCACCGATACCGATACGGGACAGGGCTTGGGGGCATCGCGCAAGGAAGTATGGATATTGCAAGGGGACAGCCTTGTGCAGGAAGGAACAAATGTAAGCGGCAATTTGCGAAAAGTAGCCTGCGAGGAGAATGCCCCTTTTCGTGCCGAAGCTCCTGCACAAGAAGTATCTCAAACGTATCATTTTGAGGGTACAATGGGAGCTGCCACAAAAATTGAGATGTTTCTGACCGCAAAGCCCCATCCCGAAGACAAAAAAAACAAGCTTTGGGAAGGCTATTATCTTGTTGATGGCCAAGATAAAAAAGTCCGCTTAAAAGGCCTGAGCAATGCAATGGGGCTTTTGGAGCTGGAGGCCTCTGCCGAAGGCAAAACTTTGGGCAAGTTTATGATAGAGGAAAACTTTGCATTTAATGAAAACTTTGCTTGTATTTGGCTCAGTGCCGATGGACAGCAGGAATTAGAAACTATGCTGAAAGCTGTAAAGTAAAACTCTCGGTCTTTTGCGCGCTTTATCCAAAGCAAAAATGAATCACAATCCTATCTTTCGCCAGTTCTTATGAAGTATTTAGCGATTATTTTGAATATCTGCTTTCTGCTCATCCTGCCTTTTGCTGTCAGATTTGCCTTCTTGTATGAAGTATTCGCCCATTATCTACGTTCTCTGGGCTTGGCAGGCCAAGCAGATGCCTCTACCAATGCACTCTACTACAACACCTTGCTCTTCCCTGTCTTGATTGTAGTAGGCAATATTGCCTCCTGGATATTTTTTATCCGCCGAAAATACCCTGCTGCCTTCTATGCTGCGCTCCTGCCTTTCATTTCTATCCTTCTTTTCTTGGTCATCCTCAACTTGCCCCAAGCCTAAACAAGGTCTCCACTTTCATCAAAATTTCACCTGCAAGGTGGTATAAAAAGCCC
Organism: Thermonemataceae bacterium; assembly: GCA_036788275.1. Classification (GTDB taxonomy): domain Bacteria; phylum Bacteroidota; class Bacteroidia; order Cytophagales; family Thermonemataceae; genus DAIQNQ01. The sequence goes on along the minus strand of DAIQNQ010000012.1, from coordinate 10,374 downwards.
GCCCATCTGACGGAATAATGCCCGGCCCCGGATAGCCCTCAGCACGGCGTGTGAAGTATTGCTCATTGAGCAAGTTGTTGATACTTCCCTCCCATTGCAAAAAGCGCCAACGATAGGCCACCGAAAAATCCAAGACCTGATAGGCCGGAATAAGCCCCTCTATGGCTGTGGCTGTGCGCGGTGCATTGGTGCCATCAGAAAAATGCTCGCCTACGTAGGAGTATTGCAACGTAGCACTGGCCGCCTTATAGCGCAGCACCTGCCCAACTTTGATATTGATGGGAGGCACCATTTCTACATTTTTATTACGAATGGAAACATCATCGCTGCGCACATAGCGGGCACTTATCAAGGCCACATTGCCAAAAACACTCCACTGCCAAGGGCTGTCTTTTTGTGCGTCCCATAGCTTGAGCGGCGAAAACTCTGCAAAAGTCTCTATCCCAAAAATACGTGCATCGGAAATGTTGCCCCTGAAGCGGCGATTATTTCCATTGAATATTTGTCCTATTTTATCCAAGTTGTCAATATGAAATAAAGTCAATTCATATTTAAAAAAATCTTCTTTGCTGCCTCTGATGCCCAAGTCAGCAGTGTAACCTTCCTCGTCCCGAATGTTCGCTTGTACGTCTATACTAGGATTGTCTATACGAAAATCCGTAAAATTGACGGAACGGTAGTTTTGGGAGATATTGGCATACAACTCTACATACTCCGTAGCCTTGTAGCTGGCACCCAAACCAAATAATACAAAGTTGCGCTTACCACCCTGTCTTTCATCTATCCGCTCCTCAACAATGACATTTCCCGCCCCATCTCTTACGTAGCTTTTATAATAGCCTTCGGCCAAGGTATTGATGCGCTCCCAACGTATGCCGGGCGTAAGGCTGAATTTTTCGCTGATATTGAAAATATTCTCTACAAAAACAGCTTGATTTTGATTGGGAAAGCGATAATCGGAGTTTTCCAAATCATTAGGATTCAGGTAAGAAAAGTTGGCATCGCTGCCTGTCGTACCAAAACCTTGGCGGGCCGTGGTAGTGCCTCTATACAGCCTTGCCCCTGCCAAAAAGGTATGTTTTTGCTTACCAATGGTGTAGTATTGGAGCAGGCGGCTTTCGTGGCCGATATTATTGAAACGTCCGTCTATCAGGGTGCGTTCCTCTTCGTCTGCCCTAGTAATACGCTCCAAATTGCCTACGGCTTGCCTTTTGGCCATCAGCCCAAAGTTGCGGAAGTTGAGCTGGGTATTTTCGGAGATTTTGTAGGTAAAATTGAGTGCCAGCAGATTCCAGTCCACCTGAAACCAATTGCGCGCACGCAAAGACTGGCGCGGATTGTCTTGAAAGTTGCGGTCGGTAAGGCCACCGGGCTGCTGCGCCAGATAGTACATCTTGGTAAACTCCACATTGGCCGAAAACTTGGAACTTAGCTCGTAGTCGAGCGAGGTATAGAAATTATGATAGTCGAAGCCTGAATTGGCACGATAGCCATCGCCACGCTTGTATTGATAATAGGTGTAATAATTGAGCTTGCCCACCTTGCCCCCAATGCTGTTGAAAGTATTGAAAAAGCCCCAAGAACCGACGGACTGGCGGCTGGTAAGCTCTATCTTCTTGTCTTCCGGCCCTTTTTTGAATTTAAAATTGAGCATACCGCCAAACTGCGTTCCGTACTGCAAAGAGGCCGCCCCTCGCACAATCTCTATCCTTTCGAGGGCTTCTACGGGTGGTGTGTAGTAAGATTCAGGATAGCCCAGCGCATCTGCCGAAATATCGTAGCCATTTTGCCGCACATTGAAGTTGGAGGTTCTGTTTGGGTTCAGGCCGCGCCCGCCAATGCCCAATTGGAGGCCGGCTTGGTCACTCTCCCAGATATTCAGCCCCGTAATACGGGCATATACTTGGCGGGCATTGTTGGTAGCAAGGTTGGCCGTAATGTCTTTGAGCACAATTACCTCCGACTTCCGCCCCTCGTAAATACCAAAATTCTCCACGGCTTGCAGGCGAGTAAGCCCAAAGGTGCGCTCCCGCTCGGCTTGTATGGTAACAGCCTCCAGCTCGCTGCTAAAATCTTGCAGATAAAAATCCAAACGTATATCGGCTTGTACTTCTATCTGGCGCTCCTCGGTTTTTTTTCCCATGCAAAAGGCTATCATCGTATAAGTGCCCGCCGGAACAGCACTGAGGCGAAAATTGCCCGCCGCATCGGTGCTTGTTTGCAGCGAAGTACCCTTCAGGGCGACAATGCCACTTTCTACTTTTTCGTCTATCACAATACGTCCCGACAGCGTAAAGGTATCTTGGGCTTGCAAGGGAAGGTTTATCAAGAGCCAAAAGCCCCAGCAACGTGTATAAAACAAAGATTTTCTCAAACACAACATACTATTCTTCATAAGGTAAAATCCATTTTTTGGCTGCAAAAGTATCTTTCTCTTTCATCAAATCTACTTGTGGGTCTATCAGCAGGCGGCTGGGGCGGGCATTGAGGGTTACATATACCTCTGCCCGTACCTGTGGGGCATGTAGCCCTTGTGCGGCATAGTGCTTGCCCAAGAAGTGGGCAAACTGCAAAATCATATCGGGCTGCATGGCCATTTGTTTTTCTTGGTGGGCATTCAGAAACTCGCTGTTATCCACTACGCCTTCGCGCTCTGTTTGGCTATCTTTTACATAAAAAGTAGCCGTACCTGCTTTCTCCATCAGCATCACACGCCAAGCGTAGCGGTAGCCCTCCTCTGTCCAGAAAAGGTTGCCTTTGTAGAGCAGATAGCGCCAAGGAAAAAGCAACTGAAAAGCAAAAAACACTATCAGAAAGCCCGCCAGCAGCTGCTGTGGCCAAGCCCAAGGCGCTGTGGTCTTGCTTGCAGGAATATATTTTTCAAACTCAAAGAAAATCAAAGTCCCCCCTATCATCACCAAAGGGAATACGCCAATCTGGAAGAGCAAGCCCACCATTACATGGAAAACAATGACCAAGACATAAGCCCAAGGGCGTGTTTTTCGCCACATCAAGAAGAAGGGAATGGTGCTGTCGTAGAGCATGCCTCCCCAAGCAAAAAGGTAAGGTGTGATTTTCCAAGTAAAAATAAAACCAATGAGCGGCATTTTGTCGTGAGCGGGCAGCCATATTTTGAGCGGCAGCGCCAACACCAACCAATCGTAATTGATTTTGGCCAAGCCTGCATATACATATACAATGGTGATTTGCAGCTTGAAGATGTCTATTGCCCAGCGGGGCACCTCATGGCCTTTGCGGAAAAGGGGCGGCGGCGAGGGAATAATGCAGAGCAAGAAGCATACAATACTTACATAATAATAGTGATTGAGGTAATAGGTGAGGTCTATCAGCTCGGTATAACTGAAAGTCAAAAAAAGCACTATGGCCGAAAGCCTGTACAGCCACCTTTGCGCCATTGCTACCCCCAAGGCCGCCAGCACCATCAGGCCATGCAGCAGGTACAAGCCCGTGGCCGAAAGCGGCTCTACCCATTCAAAACCCCAATATTTAAAATGAAATATAGGCGCAAGGTAGTGGTCTTCTATCCAACCCAAATACACAAAACGCAGAGTACTGAAAACCATCAAAGTACCAAATACAAAACGAAACACCCCCAGCGGATAGGCGGAGGTGTTTGTTTGGAAATACTGTCGAATACTTTGGGGAAACACTGCTTGCATTTTTCAGAATTTTGGCAAAGCTTTAGTCGCCGTCGCCACTGCTAAAGGTAATGGCAATGCCCAAGAAAGAACTCATATCACTCTTAAAAAAGCGTGTATGACGCTGCAACTCGGTGTGCAGGTTGTCGAAAGCCGTAGGGCTATTTTGGATTTGCAGGGAGATGGCAGGGCTCTGAGGCACTGCATCGAGGGTGTTTTTTACTACTGTCCATTGATTTTCGGTAGAGATGATGAGCGCTTCGCCCCCTTCTACATTTTGCAAATATTCTTTAAAACCAATGCCTTGCTGACCACTTTTACTTCTTCCATACCAGATATTCTCGATGGCTTGCAGGTGTGCTGCCAGCATTTGGCGTGTTTGTCCTGAATAATAGGCCTCTACTCGGGCCGGCTCGCTTTGGTTTTGGCCGGGGCGACGACCCAAAGGCAGACCTACTTTGAAGTTTTTAGCCGCTTCAAAGCTTTTTACAAATTCATTATAAAGCTGCGAGGTGCTGCTGCCCACATCGGTACCCGTATTGCTTACAAATTGATTTACATAACCATCGTTCCAGGCAGCTACGACGGCATCTACACGGCTTTTGAGGTTGGCTACCGCGCCTGTAAGGAAGCTTCTTCTATTTTCAGACGAAAATCTTGAAAGCACAGCGCTTTGCTCTTGACCGAGGTCGAAAATCAGGTACTCGATGGCCAAAAAGCCGCGTGCATCACGATTAAAGTCGTTGAAATTGGCGTTATTATTTGTAATGGCATTTTCAATTTTGTCTTCCGACACAGGAAAAGTCCCTATCTCTTCGATAAGCCCTCTGCGAATGCCCTCCTCGCCTGCCGGGCCGAAGTTATAGGCATTGGCATATTGCCATACGGTGTAAGCGTTTGTCCAAGCTTCTTGCAGGCTTTCAAGATTGGCTTGGCTGGCATCTTGTACAAAAGCCTCGGTGCGGCTTTGCAGTGTGTTTACTTGGCTTTGTAGGTCTTGATAGGCCGGAATAATCAGGTTATCGGCCATGTTTTGGAGCATCTGGCGGCGGTCGAACTGTGTATTTACTCCGCTTTCGGTACTACTGCACGAATAAAAGCTCCAAGGGAGAGAGAGGAATAGAAGATATACGAATGACTTTCTCATAGCTTATAGAATCAATTTGGATGCAAAGATAAAAATAAAGTATAAATAGACTTAGTCTAAATTAGACTTTATTTTGAAATTTTTTCAAAAGGCTTTTCTTCGGCCATACAGTACCGAAGAAAAGCTTGTTTGCAGGTCTGTACTTTGGCTTATCGCCCTTGTACGCTTACCCAGTTCGACTTAAAGTCTTCGATTTCTTGGTCGGTAAAGCCATAAATGCCTTTCAGCTGGTTGATGATTTGCGTCAGCTTGGGCAATTCGTTTACGGCATCGGTTACAAACTTATAAGAAGTAGGCGTAGCATTGTAAGGGGCATTGAGCAATACCAAGATAGCATCAATCTGTGCATCGCTGATACGCTTTTGGTTTTGGGGGATGGTTCTGAAGCCGTGTATAAAACCTACCGCCTCTGCATAAGCGTGCAGCGCCGAAGCTTGTTGATTTTCGGTAGGATTGGTTTGGCTCAGGCCGGCAATGGTGCTGTGGCAATAATTGATAATGGTTGCGGCATTGATTTTCTCCCAAAGCAATTTAATTTCGGCAATAACCTCGTCTCTTTCAGTATTGTAAGCTTCGCCTGCATTTACAGCAGCTTGCAGTTTGAGGAACTGAAACTTGGCTTGCGAATACAGGCCGTTGCCATCGTTTTTGTCGCGACGTGCTGCGTAGTTGGCAATGGCGCGGTCTCTGTTTTCGGCAGCTACATTATTGGAGCCTGAGTTGGCAAAAGCAGGTGTAGCACCAAAAGCAGCCAGCAACTGATCTACCTTGGCGGCATCGATGTTGCCAGAGGTAGTGATAGCGATGGCGTGGTTATAGAGCGTAGCAGCAAACTGGCCTTTTTCTACAAGTTGCTCTATCTCCAAGCCATTTTCGTCAAAAAGGTAAGCACTGGAACCTGTACCAAATACACCTCCTTGGCCTGTGGGTGTGCCGGGTGTATAAGTACTGCCGCTGGCTGCTGCCAAATCGGCAAACCAACCATTCTCTCCTTCTAAACGCCCCTTAAAATAGGCGGTAGCCGTAGCTGCCAAGCTGGGGTTGCCTGTGGTGAAAAGATTTTCTAAAGCGGTACGCTCTACGACTGTACCTGCGCGGCCTTTCTTCGCCTCGTCGGTAAGGGCAGTAAGCTGGCCTACCAAGCCGCGTGCCGTAGCAGTGTTACTCAAAAAGCCTGCACCATCATAGGTAGTAGGAATTTGCAAGGCCGGGCGGGTTTCTTCTTTCTTACAAGAGAAAGTAACAAGGGCTATCGCCACCAAAAGCGATGTAAGTTTGAACTGTTGCATAAAATCTATTTGAAATGGTTGTTTGAATATTTGATGGCGCAAATATACAAATGACATTATTATTTAGACTAAATACAAATAATTTTTTTCAATATAAAATATCTTTCAAAACACTAAATATTTGTTTTTCAAATAATTAAACTCAAATCACCGCCGAAAAAGTCCGATGCTATTCATTCAAGCTGGAAAAAGTCCGAGGCTCTTCATTTACCTTCACTTCTCAATGGTTCAAATTTCAGTCAAATTTCCCTTATTTGCTTCTGTTCACAATAAAGACCCCGACAATGATGGCCAGCATGCCCAGCAGATGCCACCAAAAGAAGCTTTCGTTGAAAACCAAGCCCCAAAACACTGCTACAATAGGGATAAAGTAAGTAACAGAGCTGGTAAAAAGTGCCGATGAAAGCTGCAAAAGCCTATTGAACAGCACCAAAGCAAAGGCCGTACTTGATACGCCCAAAAACACCACACTCAGCAAAGGATAAAAGCTATCAGGCCGTTGCTGCGTTACCTGTACAAAATCGGTGCTGAGTAAATATACAAAAGCAATGCTGCCCACCATCGTAAGCGATACCGCCGAAAGATGCAAAGGCTTGATGTCCGACAAATACGTTTTGACAATATGCACATTACAAGCATAGCAAATCGTAGCCACCACCACCAGCAAGGCGTAGGCATCAATACTCAGACCTTCGCTGCCTTTTACCAAAAAGATGCTCACGGCCCCCAGCAAGCCAATCAGCAAGCCCACTACTTTCAGCCAGCTTACTTGCTGCCGAAAAAAGGCTGCTCCAATCAGAAAAGTAAAAAAAGGCGTAAGGGAATTCAAAATACCCGCAATAGAGCTGTTGATGTGTGTTTGGGCAAAAGCAAAAAGAAATGCAGGGAAGAAACTCCCCAAAAAACCTGAAAGCAGCAAAAGACGCAACTTGGCAGGAGGAATATATCGAAAAAAGCGTATTCCTAAAAAAGAAATTGCTACAAAAGCTGAAGAAAGCCGCAAAGAAGCTACTTGTAGCGGGCTATACACCTTGAGGCCTATCTGAATGAGCATAAAAGAGCTGCCCCATATCACTGCCAACACAATAAATAATAGCCAACTCAGCTGCTGCTGCGAGAGCAATGGCTCTTGGCGTTCGCTTTGTGTTTTCATATTGCCTCGAAGCCGAGCATTTTAATCGCCGTAATGGCCGCCTCTACACCTTTGTTGCCGTGGTGGCCTCCGGCACGCGCCAAGGCTTGCTCCTGATTGTTGGGCGTGAGCACGCCAAAAATCACCGGTTTGTTGTATTTGAGCGATACCTCTGTCAGGCCTTGGGCTACGGCTTGGCAGATGAAGTCGAAGTGGCGAGTTTCGCCCTGAATCACACAGCCCAAGCATATTACCGCATCAATTTCTGTCTGTTGTGCCATCAACTGCGCTCCCAAAGAGAGTTCGTAGCTTCCGGGTACAGTCTTTATTGCGATGTTTTCTTCGGGCACGTGATGCTCTACGAGCGTTTGCCAAGCTCCTTGGAGAAGGCGCTCCGTAACGGCCTCGTTCCATTCGGATACAACAATGGCAAAATTGTAGCGGCTTACGTCTCCGATATTTTTCTGAGAATATTCGCTAAGGTTTTTGAGGGCACTGGCCATAAGCTTCTTTTTTGAGTAAAACTAAAAAAAGGATAGAAAAATAGCTCTATCCTTTGGTGTTTGTTTGCTGTTGTTGTATTTTATTTTTCGGCTTCTAAGCGAGCCTTGTATTTTTTGGCATTGTTTACTTCCTGAGAATCAAAATATACTGTAATTACTTTGTCGTAAGTACTCACTGCCGAGGCAATATCTTTGGCTTCTTCTTGAGCCAAAGCGAGCTTCATCAGGTAAGTAGGTGTAAAAAACTTGTTGGGATAGTGCTCTGCCGCCTTCTTGTAAAATTTGATGGCCTCTTGAGGCTGCTTCAGCTCCATGTGTGCATCGCCTTGGAGAGCAAAGGCTCTGCCTTGGATAATAGCGTCGTTGGCTTTATATTTCGACAAATGCTGGAGAGCTTCCTCAAACTTGCCTTGCTTCATCAAACCGATACCGGCATAGAGATGGGCAGTTTCTGAGGCTTGGCTCCAAGAGTAGTTTTCGGCAATTTGCAGTACACCCAAGTTATTGCCATCTCCATTGAGCATTTTGTTAAGAGAGTCTATCTGAAAATAGTATTCGGCAGGGTACAACTCCGTCAGAGCGGCTTGCTGCTGCGAATCGGCCAGATAACGGTAGCCTACAAATCCTCCCACACCTATCACCACAACCGCTACTGCGGCGATGATTATTTTTTTATTTTTCTGAAAAAAATCTTCTGTTTTATCAAGAAGCACATCTGGGCTCTCAATAATATCTACACCTTTATTTTCAGGTTTTTGGGCGCTTACTTCTTGCGCTTTATTTTTTGTCTTAGCCATTACAATATAGAAATTTGGAGCGCAAATTTATATTTTTTTTGATAGAAGCACAATTTTACTCAATAATTTTTTGCGCATTGAACTTATCATCATCAGAAATTTGGTTCGGGCGGAAATCATACACAATCAAACCGGAGTCCGTTACGCGCAATTCTACGAGCATTTGGGCGTGTAGGGCATTGAGGCGCTGCTCGGCCTCTGCCAAAGAAAGCGAGGATTGCGCTGCCAGCTCCGATGCCGAAAGCAGACCACTTTTTCTTTGAGCCAAGCGCATGATCATCTCGTCGGTAAACTTAAAATCTGTATTATTGACCTCTTGGAAAACCTGCCCGGAAGCTTCTCCTTTGAGCATTTTTTTGGCCTGACGCTGTACTGCTACTCCGGCGATAATCAGTCCTACTCCTGCCCATACAGCTCCATTAATTACAACAAGAACTCCTGCGGCAAGCAAGCCCAATCCTACCTTTTTCATTAGTTTCGGCTCCATAAAAAAATAGATTTGATGTTTATACTTACATATACAAACACCAAATCTATCAAAAATAGTATAGAATTACAACGATTTATTACTGTTTCAACAGCCTGCGCACAATGCGCTCTTGTCCTATTTGCATTTCTACAAAATAGACTCCTGCTTGATAGCGCGCCATATCCAGCACCATGTTCTGCTCACCACCTTGCAGACTCAGCACTTTTTCGCCCAATACATTATACACGTTTACTGTACCAATGGCCGAAGGGTTGTTGCTGAGGCTGATTCTGAAAAGGCCATCGCTCGGATTGGGGTATATCTCTAAGCTGCCTTGGCTTGGCTCTTGCAAAGAAGTAACCGTAGCCCCGGTCGTAAATGTCCACGTATTGACATTAGCAATGCCGGCAAAAAAGACATTGTTGCCATCGCGGAAAGCTGTGGCAGGAATAATGACGTAGTATTGCGTAGAAGGCCTAAGTAAACCCGTAGGCAGAGTAACCTCCACCACAGCATTGTTAATATTGATAAAATTGCTGGTAATAGGAATCTCTACCACACTGATATTGTCACTTGAGCGAAAAATAGTAAAAGCGCCTACTGTACCCTTGGCCACAGCACGATTGAAAGTAATGGTAGGGCGCACTGCCGTAACATTGGTAGCATTGTTTTCAGGCGAAAAGCTCGAGGCCAAGAGCGGCTTGAAGCCATCAATGGTAAAGTCCCAAGTGTCTTTATTGGCTGTACCTGCATAGGCCTGCAAAGCCCCATTGCGAAAGGCTGTGGAGGGTACTTCTACATAATAGCGCTCCCCGCCTTCCAAACTTGCCGTAATATTGATGATTGCTTGATTACCGGAGGTGCTTACGGCGGCGGCACTTACATCAATGGCCTGTATCAAGGCATTGTTGTCATACTGACGCAGATTGACGATGCCCGTATTTTTGCTGATATTCTGGTTGAAAAATATTCTCAACTGACTCAGCGAAGCGCTCACGCCCGTCCCATTGTCGGCAGGCAAAAAGCTACTTACCACAGGTGCACCACTCGCACTGGCCGTAATCGTAAAGTTTGCATTAGAAATATCGAAGAAAATATTGTCATTAGCCTCTACCATTACACGGGCTTGTGTAGTAGTACCGGCGGGCAGCGCTACAATTGCCTGCCCTGTATTGTCGATATTGGAAGCCAAAACCGTGGGAAAAGTATTTCCCCCATCTGTAGAGAGGCGGATATTCACTTTCTGGCAGTTTACGGGAGCTGCATTGCTAGTGCCTACACTCCATATCACAGGGATACTTGTACCTGCAACTACACTCACAGCAGTATTGGGATAGCTCACCGCAAAGGTTCCGGCATTCACCGCATTCACCGTTAC
>DAIQNQ010000011.1:36000-39193 GCA_036788275.1 Thermonemataceae bacterium | reverse complement strand
CGCCCAATGGCAATCCAGCAGGCAGGGGTGAGGGCTTGGGCAGCTTCATCAATAAAAACAGTGCTGTATTGGCGCTGCCTGATGAGCTTGTGGGCAGCACCTACCAGCGTACAGGCAATCACTTGCGCCTCTTCGATAAGCCCTTGGGTGAGCTGTGCCTCCAAGTGGTTGGCATCTTGCGACATACGGCGGGCTTCGGCCAATACCAGCTTGCGTTGTTGGCGCTCTTCGGCGCCGAAGTTGCGCTTGTACTTTTTTCCTATTTGTTGGTATTCATAAGCATCGCGGCGGAGTTTCTTAATCGTAGCAAAGGCCTTGTCGGTGCCAAGGCGATAGTCTAAAGTATGCCGGAGCAGATGCTCGCTCACACGGCTCGGATTGCCGATGCGCAATACCTTGATACCTTTTTCGGCCAATCTTTCTACCAATACGTCCACGGCCAAATTGCTGGCAGCACTCACGAGTACTTGCTTTTCTTGCTTGAGCGTAAGGCGAATGGCCTCTACCAAGGTGCTGGTTTTGCCCGTGCCCGGCGGCCCGTGGATAATGGCCACCTCTTCGGCAGCCAGCACCTTGGCTACGGCGGCATTTTGCGACTCATTGAGCGTGGGCAGCGCAAGAGGCGCTATCTCACCGAATTGTGCTTCGAGGCTGCCGTGCAGCACCTCGCGCAGGTGGGCGGTACGGTTTTTTTCTGCTCCAATGGTTTTTTCGAGGGCAATGCGCATTTCTTGGTAGCTGCTCTCGTCGAAGAGCAAGTCTATGCCCAGCTTGCCATCGTCTATCCAGTCGGGCAGGTCTTCGGCTTGGAAGCTTATCTTGAGCGTATCGCCTTTGAGCGATTGAACTGTGCCTTGGAGGCGATCTTTTGAGGCATTGTCGGCATTGCAAAAAAGTGCCACAGGCTTGCCTACTTGCATTTGGTGATTTTCGGGTTGGGAGCTACTCCGGCTCAGGCTTATCCAAAGCTTGTCGCCCAAGCCAAAGCCACTCTCTTCTACGACCACCGGATACCAGGTAAGCCCGGCCTGCTTGCGCTCGTGCAAAGAGCTTTTGAGGTACTCTTCTTGGTGACGCAGGGCATCGGCTTGCTCCTCGATGGCCAAGAGAGCTTGTACTTGCCGGAGATATTCTTGGGCGGCGGTCATAATGTTTGTATTTTGGAACAAAACCAAAAATAAACTTTTATTTTTCCCGATAAAAGCTAACTTCGTGGATAGTTTAATTTTTTATCCTAACAACTCAAAATTCGTTTAGATATGGCAAATGGGAAATCAGCAATCGTTACGGGTAGCTCCAGTGGTATTGGTCTGGGTATCGCAAGCTCCTTGGCAGCAGCCGGCTACAATATTATGTTCAATGGATTAGCACGCAACGATGAAGAACGCCAAGCCGCCGAAAATGTGGCCAAAGAAGTGGGCAATAAATATGGCGTAAAAACGCTATTTTCGGCAGCCAATATGATGAAAGGTGAGGAAATCCGCGAGATGTGCGCTTGGGCCGAACGCGACTTCGGCAGCGTGGACGTACTCGTAAACAATGCCGGAATACAGTTTGTATCGCCCATCGAAGATTTTCCCGAAGACCGTTGGGATGCCATCATTGCCATTAACCTCACGGCGGCTTTTCATAGCAGCAAAGCCGTATGGAAGGGCATGAAGGCACGTGGCTTCGGCAGAATTATCAACCTTACCTCGGCACATTCGCTGCAAGCCTCCGAGTTTAAGTCGGCTTATGTGGCTTCTAAACACGGCGTGGCAGGCCTTACCAAAACTTTGGCCTTGGAAGGTGCTGTATGCGGTATTACCTGCAATGCCATTGCCCCGGGCTACGTGCTTACGCCTTTGGTAGAAGGGCAAATCCCCGACCAGATGAAGGTGCACAACATGACGCGCGAGGAAGTCATCAACAAGGTAATGCTCGACAAGCACGCCATCAAAGATTTCGCAACAGTAGAGCAGTTGGGTGCTTTGGCAGTATTTTTGGCCTCCGATGCGGCCAAGCTCATTACCGGCGTAACAGTGCCAGTAGATGGCGGTTGGTCGGCACAATAAAAATAAAAGTAAGTCAGAAGCCCTCGCTCATAGTGGGGGCTTTTTTACTTTATCAATTATTCATCTTTTTATTTATCTTATGACTCTGCTCCTTATTTATCTTTCTATTGCGCTTTTTACCTCTTTTTTATGCTCTGTCATGGAGGCTGTGCTACTTTCCACACCTATTTCTTATCTCAAATCGCGGCTTGAGAACGGAGACAAGCGCGCCGAAACCATGCTACGGCTCAAAGAAGATATTGACAAGCCGCTCTCGGCCATTCTATCGCTCAATACAGTGGCTCATACCGTAGGTGCGGCGGGTGTGGGCGCGCAGGCAACGGTAGTTTTTGGAGAGGCCTATTTCGGACTGGTCTCGGCGGTGCTGACAGTGCTGATTCTGATATTGACAGAGATTATTCCCAAAACAATGGGCGCCAATTACAGCCGCGAGCTGATGGGGATTTCGGCAAAGATTATCAGGGGAATGATTCTGGTGATTTATCCTTTGGTTTGGCTCTCTTCTATTCTTACCAAGATGCTCTCGCGAGAGAAAGCCACACTCACCACAAGCCGAGAAGAGATTTCTGCTTTGGCGAGCATCGGCACGCTGGAGGGGATTTTTGCTGACAAGGAAAACAAGATTATTCAAAATCTTATCAAACTAAAAAGTCTGAAAATAAGAGAGGTAATGACCCCACGCATGGTGGTAGTTACGGCCAACGAGGAGATGACTTTGGAGGAGTTTCTGAAGAACAAAGAGTTTTTACACTTTTCAAGAATTCCTATTTTTCAAGAAAACAGAGATCACATTACCGGATACGTATTCAGGGAATTGGTATTTGAGAAGTTGGCCGAAGACCAGTTTCAGCTAAAACTCAAAGACCTGAAAAGGCCGCTTTTGCGCTTCCCCGAAAACAAGACCTTGTTTGATTGCTGGGAAGATATGCTCCAAGAAAAAGAGCATATCTCGTTGATTGTGGACGAGTACGGTGGTATGGATGGTATTGCTACGCTCGAAGATATTATTGAGGCGCTCTTAGGTTTTGAGATTGTAGATGAAAAAGACAAGGTGGAAAATATGCAACAATACGCTGTGAGGAGATGGCAAGAAAAGCAAAAGAAATATGCTTTTTTGAAAGATAAGCCATAAGCTGTTG
>DAIQNQ010000011.1:34307-35900 GCA_036788275.1 Thermonemataceae bacterium | reverse complement strand
TGGCAAGAAAAGCAAAAGAAATATGCTTTTTTGAAAGATAAGCCATAAGCTGTTGTGTTCCTTGTAGAGGGTTTTTAAACACTTTATACCAAAAAAGCGATTTTATAAAAAAGTCTTTAGAAACACCCCAAGTCTATTCGCTCCCAACCTTCAACTCTTTGGAAGGAGGGAAAGTTGCGGTAAATAATTTTTGGTATCATGACAATGCCCCTCAATTCTGCTGAGAGAGGTCCCAGCGCTGCCGGCTGTCATTCCAAAAAAGGGTGTATTCTCTTGGCAGCACAATTCTGTAATACACAAAGTCTTTGCCCGGTGTGGCAATACGAATGTAGCCAAAAAGCTGTGTAGCTTTGCCAAAGGTATATTTTTTGCCCGATTTGGCTACCAAAGATTCCCGCCGCCAAGCCGCATTGTCGTCGCTCAATTCAAAAGTAATTTCTTTGTCCGAGCCATTATAAATCGTGATGCCCTGCTTTACCATGGCCGAAGGACTTTTGTTTTCCACAATCTCCACACCTGTTACCTCGCCTGCGGTAGAAATCTGCCATTTTACTTCGTATTTTGCTTCTTGCTCCCACCACAGCTCTTTGCTATTGCTGATGGTTTTCCTTTCGCCTGCGTTATTCACAAAGCTGACGGTAATGGTATAATTTTGCTTACCTTCTTTGGAGATTTTGACTGGTATAAAACCCATAGAGGTATAATTGATTTTGCTAAAGTCTGTTTCCTGCTTCCAATTTCCCACTTGTAGCAGCACTTTGGCTTCTCTTTGTTTTTCGGCAAGCGCCAGCCCTATTTCTATTTTGAGATTGGGCTGGTTGTTGGCATTGTTGCCACAGGCAGCCTGCGGATACATTTCGTTGATGGCTGCAATATCACCACGGCTCAAGCTCTCTCTTTGTCCGATGCCACAATTATCCTTGCAAACAATCGTAGGCTGTCCGTTGGTACTAAAGCCATAAGGGCCATAGTGCATGATAGACTCATAATCGTATTCGCCCAAAGCCAAATCGGCATTGCGGAGCTTATAATTATGTTGATTTTGCTGATTGATATTATCCCAATTGATACGTATGTACTGGTCGCGGTCGGGACGGGTGTGTTCGTGCCACATACCGATAGCGTGGCAGATTTCGTGTACTACCGAGCCAAAAGGGCAATTAACGCTTACATTTACCAGCTGTTTGCCGCCTTGCCGCCCCACATAAGACCAGCAGCCATTGTCGTTATTGACAAATTCCATATAGTCGGCTTCATTGCTGCGTGGCACGATACAAAGATTGGTTTTGGCATTGACGTGTTCTATGGCTTTTTTGATAAGCTCCGCCCGTGGGTGTCCCGGAGCCATGGTATAAGGTACGACGGCATTCGCCCAACGATAATAATCTCCTTTGATACCCAGTGCTTTGGCTTTGGGCTGCTCTTGCACAGCAATATCACCTTCAAAAAACATCACATTGCCCATTACGTCCACCTCAATATTGGAGGCTTTGCGCTGCTCAGGCAACTGCACTGCGATTGTTTTTCGACTGATAGCTTGTTGCTTTTCGGGAGGCAAATCGTAACTAAATTGCTCTTGTGCAAAAGAGAAAT
>DAIQNQ010000011.1:23983-34207 GCA_036788275.1 Thermonemataceae bacterium | reverse complement strand
TGTTGCTTTTCGGGAGGCAAATCGTAACTAAATTGCTCTTGTGCAAAAGAGAAATGTACAGAGCAGCACACGAACAGCGAGAGAAACAAAGATTTTTGCATATCTGTATAGATTTTTGTGGAAAATATACATTCAAATAACTTTTGAAGCTGACTTTATTATATTTTCCGACCGTGTTCTTATTTTTTATTTTTATTCAATACCAATGTACTCATTTTTCTGAAAATCTTGAGATAAAATTCTATAGCTGTTTCTCAACAAAAATCCTGTCAAGTGTATAAATACTCGACAGGATTTTTGATTATATTTTATTTTACCTGAAATAAAGCTATTCGTATAGCGAACCTTTCAGCTCAAACATCTCGGCAAGGGCTTCGCGGTGGCGCTCCATAATATTTTTTCTCTTCAACTTGAGGGTAGGGGTGAGCTCCCCACTATCAATGCCCCACACAACGGGCAAAAGCTTAAATTTCTTTATCTTTTCGTATTGCGCCAGTTGCTCATTGATTTCCTCCACTTCGGCTTGTACCGCCTCCAACACCGCAGGGTGGCTCACTATCTCTTCCAAGTTATCTACCGCAATTCCCTTGTCGGCGCACCAGCCTTTCAGATAGTCCACATTGGGCACGAGGAGCGCCGCCGGAAACTTCTGTCCTTCGCCCACCACCATGGCCTGCTCCACCATCAGGATAGATTTCAGCTGGTTTTCGATTTTTTGTGGGGCAATGTACTTGCCGCCCGAAGTTTTGAACATCTCTTTTTTGCGGTCGGTGATTTTCAGGTAGCGCCCCTGCACAAACTCCCCGATGTCGCCCGTATGCAGCCAGCCTTCGGTATCAATGGTTTCGGCAGTGCGCTCAGGGTCTTTGAAGTAGCCCAGCATCACGTTGGGGCCTTTTACAAGTATCTCACCATCGTCGGCTATTTTTACCTCCACGCCCTCTATTACCGGCCCTACGGCTCCGATACAGTAATCTTCTTTTTTGGGCACGCCCGCCGTAATCACAGGCGAGGTTTCGGTCATGCCGTAGCCCTCCAAAATCGGGATACAAGCCGCCCAAAATACCCTCGTGAGCTTGGGGTTGAGCGCTGCACTACCACAAATCACATATTTGAGATTGCCGCCCAAGGCTTCGCGCCATTTGTCGAAGACCAGATTATTGGCCAAGCTGAGCTGCAGATTGTATAGAAAGCCTTTGTCTTTTTGGGTATCGTAGTTTAAGCCCAACTGCAAAGCCCAAAAGAAAATCTGCTTCGAGATACCGGTTAATTCATGACCTTTGCCCACGATTTTGTCATATACTTTCTCCAGCAGGCGGGGCACTGCCGTAAACACGTGGGGTTTTATCTCTTTGAGGTTATCGCCGATAGTATCCATGCTTTCGGCATAGTAAATCTGAATGCCTTTCATAAAATAAGCCGCTGTAACGGTGCGCTCAAAAATATGGCAAAGCGGCAAGAAACTCAGCGCGCGGTGGTGATAGTCGAGCACCAAACTGCTGATAGCCGATTTTACATTGCTCACCACATTTTGGTGCGAGAGCATTACGCCTTTGGGCTTGCCTGTGGTGCCGGAGGTATAGATGATGGTGAAGAGGTCTTCGGGCTGAATTTTTTCTTGTATTTCGAGGAGCTGCGCCATCGAGGCTTTTGATGCTTCCGGCAGGAGCGTCTCCCAATGAAGTGCATTTTCTATATTTTCAAAAGTATAAATCGCCTTGATGCTTCCGGCAGGCAGCAGCTCTGCGGCGGCTTTGGCCTTCTCGTAGATTTCTTGGTTGGATACAAAGACCACCTTCGTTTCGGAATGCTCAAAGATATAACGGAAATCCTCTACTGTAATGGTGGGATACATGGGCACGCTTACCATACCTGCTTTCTGTACACCAAAATCCACAAAATTCCACTCCGGGCGATTTTCTGAGATGATGGCTACTTTGTCGCCTACTTGGAGGCCGGCGGCCAAGAGCCCAAGCGCTACCTTGTCGGAGATTTCCATACACTTGCGAGTACTGTATTTCACCCATTCATTACCTCTTTTACCTGCAATGGCATCGGGGCGGGGGTATTTGGCTTCTTGGTAGGCCAGAAGGTCGAAAACTCTGCGGATTTCCATATAAAAATCGGGTTCTTTTTTTGAAAATATAATGAATTAATGCTGGCTCTTTTGGCGCAGTATATTGTATTGCCAGCATTACACGGGCGGTAAGGGCGCAACACAATAAACGCTAAGTTAATAAAAAAGTAGATACCAAGGGGAGGGGAGGGGGCGAAATCAGCAAAAGAGGCGGAATCTTCCGGTACCGCTATGAAAGCAGATATGCACCATGTAGATATACACTGATTGAATTCAAGAAATAAACGTTCTCTGTGAGCTTTGTGAAAATCTTTGTGTTCTTTGTGGTAAAAATACAGAGAGTTTAATATAATCAATGAAGCAGCAATTGCCTCCTGCTGATGCAAGAGGCAATTGGAGATATTTTTATTTTAGAGCAAGGCCTTTATTTCAGCTGGTCGCCCCTCAGGGTACGGAAGCGCTTGCGGGCTTCGGCCACATAGATACTGCCCGGATACTTGCTGAGATGGTTCTGGTAAATCTCCATGGCTTTGTTCTTGTCATTGAGCTTTTCTTCATAGAGTTTTCCCATTAGGAAGTGGGCATCATCGGTTTTGAGGTCATATTTGTATTCAAAAACGATTTTTTTCAGAAAGTCCAAGGCCTTCTCATAAGCGCCAAGGCGTATATATACCTGCGCCTTGAGATAGTAGATGTCGTCGCTCAGGCTGTGGTTGGGGTAGTCTTGCAGCATTTTGTCGAGGGCTTGCAGTGCTTCGTCCACCTTGTTTTGAAAAAGCAGCAAGTCTATGCGGGCATATTCTTTGAGAGCCGTGCCGAGGGTATCAAGCATGAGGTTGTCTTTGATGAGCAGGCTCAGCTCCATGGCATCATTGGCGATTTCGCGCGAGGTGGCCATTTTCAGAATATCCAAATGCGATTGTGCCAGCTCAAAATCGCCTTTGTAATAATTGAGCTTGGCATTTTTAAGTTTGGCTTCGTAGGCGATAGGAGAGTCTTTTTGGAGCTTTTCGGCTTGAGAATAGAGCAGGGTGGCTTCCCAAGGCTCTCCTTTGAGCGTGTAAATATCGCCCATACTGGTTTTGCATTTGGCAATAAACTTATTGTTGTAGCGGGCGAGGTCTATGGCCTCCTGGAGCAGGAGCAGGGCTTCGTCTTTTTCATCTAAATAAAAAGCCATCAGCAGCGCCTTGCTTTCCATGATTTCGATGGTGCTGTTGCTGCGGCCTATTTCTTTCAGTACATTCTCATAATCTTCCATTACAGAGCGCACCTGTTCTTTGTCCACCGGAAAACTGTTTTTGATAATCTCCTCTTTGGATTTAATCAAATAGGTACGTGCCGTGATATAGTTGAAGGATTTTGGATACTCTTTTATTAGGTATTCAAATATCTTGGAGGCCGCAGGATAGTCTTTGTTCTCGAAGGCGATGAAGCCCAGCTCAAAGACCTCCGTACCCGAGAGCTTGAAGCGCTTATCAATGGCGCGGGCTTGTACAAAGGCACGGTCGAAACGTTTTTGCTGCACATAAAGCCATACAATCAGGTCGGCAATCACTTTTTCGTTGGGGTTGTCTTGTATTTTCTTGATGAGCACCGTCTCCAACATTTTGAAATCTTCCTCTTCTTGGAGCTGGTCTTGTAGGGCATTTTGCACCAACTCTCTGCCTTGCATAGGTTCTTCAAGTACCAAATTCAGGTATTCTTCTACCATCGCGCCCTTGTTGCCTTGGCGGGCGTAGAGGTCGGCCAGATAAGCAGCGTAAGCTGTCTTGCTAGATTCTTGTTTGCGTGCCGTCAGGATAGTTTTTTCTGCATAGTCAAGCTTTTCAAACCTTAGAAAAGCCAAATAGAGCTGTATGAGTCGTTGTGGCTGTTGCTTTTCGGCTTGAATCAGCTTTTCGTACTCTCTTTGCGCACTTTTGTTGTCGCCTTGCAGCTCGTTGAGCTTTCCGTTCTCTACGGCAAGCAAGAGGTTATCAGGTTCGAGCTTGCGCACCCGGGTCAAATATTTTTCGGCACTCTTAAAGTCGCGAAGTTGGAGCAATGTACCCATATAGTTTTGGTGGACGAATCTCCAGCTTTGTGGATTTTTCAGTACGCGCTCGTAGCTGTCGCGTGCCTTCTGGTATTCTCCTTGGCCAAAGTATTCGTCGGCGAGTTCTATCTCAGTATTTTGTGCTTGTACTTGCAATGCGAGAAAGCAGAGTAGCAGGGAATATAGTATTTTTTTGAGGGACTTCATCATGTCATTTTTGGATTCAGAATAGAAGATACGATTTTTTTGAATAGCGTGCAAATCTTTTGAGCGGGCTTTTGTAATAATAATTAAATATTTTTAATTTTTAAAAAGAAAAAATAAGGATTGTTACTACTATTATTAGTATGTGGATAACTCTTGGTTTTCACTATTTTTTCATTCATTTTTCGTTGAAACTGAAAAGTTATCCACATTTGTAATCAAAAATGTGGATAACTTTCTGATTTCTATCCACAGCATAAATCAATGTATTTCAGTAAATTAATTGTTAAATCAAAGACTTATCCACAAGTTATCCACACTCATACGCTTAAAATGTGGATAACTTGTGGATAACTCGTCTCAATCAGGACTATGTGGATAACTCGGTCAAAAATGTGGATAAGTATGTGGATAACTTGTGGATAACTCAAGACTTATCCACATTTTAGGTCTTTTCATGTGGATAAGTAGAGGAGGGGCTTAAAAAGTTATCCACAAAAAACTTTGTCAAATGTGGATAAGTGCCCACTTATCCACAAAATTTTTGACTTATCCACATAGTTATCCACAGTCCGTGTGGATAACTTTTTGCCTAAAAAGTGTGCCAAGAAAAGTTGTCCACATACTTATCCACATGTTATCCACAAAAAAGTGCCACTTATCCACAAAAAACATGAAAAGTGTGGATAACTTTTTTGAGCACCTTTTCGCCTTTTCTTACAATTTTGGAGCTATTATTTGCTTCCAGAATTGCATTTTTCTCATATATCCTATCTTCCTAAAAGTTTTTTTGCTTGAGCCATGGTGAGGCTCTATCTTATTGTGTGTAGGTTAATCCACGAAAAAAGCCAATATACATCGTTGTGTATATTGGCTTTTGGTATCTGAGTAGCTGCTTTAGAACTGACAATATCTCTGAGAAGAGAAAAGTGCCGAGATTGTATAAGTGTTAGAGTTATCGCAGTTTTTAAAATTTAAAGGTTTGTTTCAACTCCCAATTCTCTCTGAGTGGAATTTCTTCATTCATCAGTATGATTCTCTCAGCTCGCTGTTGTGTTCTGAAGTCCCCTTGTGTCCATTTCCCATTTTGGTCTTGGTCTATCACTACTCTGACACGGTATTTTCCGGCAGGGAGGAAGGGGATGGTAACTTTTTCCAACTTTTGGAAAGTTTTGATCACCTCAAACTTTTCATTCAGAAGTTCTACAATATAGTGAGGTTCTTTTGTCTCAATGGTCAGAAATAAGGTGCCGTAGCGGTTAGGCATTTTGGCTTTGTACTCGGCAAGTAGCGGCGAGGACACATCTTCTTCAATACTTAAAAGTGCCAAGCTATCTAAACGCCAAGTCAGTTTTTCTTTAAAATCAATTTTCTTTTTGAATCGCCAAGCCGAAAAGCTGCTGTCTGTCCAAGTACCCTCGTCAGCTTTTAGGTAGATGGCTTGGAGAGTATCTTTGTCGGAGGTAAAATATATTTTTTCAAAGTCAATTTTCTTGAGAGGCTTGTTCGATTTGATGGTGTAAGTGTCGAGCACTTCTATATCTTTGCCAGTGCTTGGCTCTACAACAAACTCAGCTTTCTCTTTTTTCTCTTTTGGTTTATCAAATTTTATTTTTTTCATTTCGCTGCTTTCATTATTAGAAGAATCTCTAAAAGTCATTTGCAGTTCAAGACTGTCGCTGAGATTTTCCAGATTATAAAGCTTGATACTTTTTCCGTTGCTTTCTACGTGGTAGGCTATTTTGTCTTGATAAGGTGCTTCGATACGAAAATATTCAATACCTTCGTTCATTTCTACAATGTAGGTATCGTAAAGGTTGGAAGCTCTTGCCCTGACAATTCTTGGCTTTTGATGGTCTTCGCGCGCAAGAAATATTTTAAGTGTATCAATATTTTTATCAAGAAAGATGCTGTCTGTCAAATAACCTATTTTTTCTTGTTCAGCATTGTAGAGGCTGTTTTCATTGAGGTCGTCAAAAACATAAAGGCGGTAAAAATCTTGTTTTAAATTTTCTAACTTAAACATTCCTGCCTCATTGCTTTTACTTAGATAGTAGGGAGGGCGCTTGGCAATGTCAATGGTATCGGCGATACGGTACAGTCCCACGGTTGCATTGGCGATGGGTTCGTTTTTTTTCAAGTCTATGATTTGCCCACTTATCTGAAGGGAATCCAGAAATGCCCCCGTGCTAAAAATAATTTTGCTACTGTCCGCAGGATTTTTTTCGGTGATGTCCGTAATCCCTTTTCTGAAATTAAAAGTATAGGTTGTATTTTCTTCAAAGCCTTTCTCAAAAAGTAGAGTGATTTTCCTCTTGTTTTCTTTTACTGTATAGTTGCCTTTGGGTTGTGGCGTAATCAGCAATTCCTTTTGCATATTGTTGGCCTGCACCCACTCATCAAATTCTAAGATAATCTTATTGTCTTTGAAATTGGTAGTTTTTTCTGGCGGATATTTTACCACAGGTCTTGGGGCAAGGGTATCTTTGGGGCCTCCGGTGATTCCGCCCGGGTTGGCACAGCCAAATCCTATTTTTAGTACAATGAATACAAAAAATATTTTTCCTATAAACTGTATTAATCTATACGTATTGCAGCTTTTATGTGGCATTAAATTAGTTGATTTTGTTATCTATTTTGGAAAAAACATAGCAGAGACTTGAGTATTCTCCATTTTTATTGGCTTTGCTATTTGACCTCCACCCTTGCCAAAGCCCTTTCAAAAAAGCGAATTTTTTATTTTGACACTTTTCACTCATCATCGAAATATAATAGGCATCAAAATACATGGCTTTGGTTTCCTCAAATTGAAATCCTTTTGCCTCAAGAATCTCACGGATTTGTAATTGTCCAAAATGATAAAGATGGCGAGGCACATCATAAGCCGCCCAATGTTGCCGATAATGTTTGGCATCGTAGCTATAAGAGTTGGGTACGGCAATCAGTACTTTGCCTTCGGGCTTGAGGAGACTCTTTATTTTAAGAAGCATCCTGTCTAACTGATGTACATGCTCCAACACGTGCCAGAGGGTAATGGCATCGTAGAGATTGCGTCCTTCTATTTCTTGAAGGCTTCCATATATTTTTTGATTGAGTCTTTCTTCGGCTTGTTGGCGCGCTTGCTCATCCGGCTCCATGCCGGCTATTTCCCATTCTTTTTGTTTGGCTACTTCCAAGAAGTGCCCTGTCCCACAGCCAATGTCCAAGAGTTTTCCTTCTTTGGCAAGGCAAGCGCTCAACACTTTTTCTACCTTGCTTCTCAGCGTAAAGTGGCGAACAATTTGGTAAAGGCGATTGAACAAACCTTTGTTTGTATTGCTGTGCGAGATGTATTCTTCCGAAGCGTAGTAGGGAGCAATGAGCTCCTCTTGTGGCCGAGGGTTCGTAAACCGGAAGCCACATTCTTGGCAGCTCTGAATTTGAAAAAACTCCTTGCTGACCGTATGGTCTTGGCAAAGCAAAAAATCCTGTAATTTCCTTTCGCCACAGGCCGGGCAGCACTCCAAGTGCTCAAGCATATTTGTTGATTAAAAAATTATCTTCCTAAATACACCATCAATACCGATACATCGGCAGGAGAGACTCCGCTAATGCGTGTCGCTTGGCCGAGTGTATGAGGGCGTATTTTTTTAAGCTTCTCTCTCCCTTCCAGAGAAAGTGCCTTTACAAAATCATAGTCGAAGTCCTCACGAATCTTGAAATCATCAAGCTCTTCTACTCTTTGAGCGGTACGTTTTTCTTTCTCGAGATAATCCTCGTACTTAATCAATATCTCTGCTTCTTCAATTTCTTCAAAACTGTATTTATCAAAATAGTTGGCAAGCTCAGGAGCAATAGCCGCCAGTTGCAAAGAAGAGAGTTCCGGTCTTTTGATTAAGCTGAAGAAGCTGGCTTTTTCTTTGATAGGAGCAGAGCCGATGGCTTCTAAAGCCGCGTTGATTTCTTCAGGTTGAATCTTCTTTTGGCGGAGGTCATTGATGATGCAGTTTACGTGATGCTCTTTGTTTTGTACTCTCTGCAAACGCTCTTCACCTGCTAAACCTATCTGATGCCCTATTTTGGTGAGGCGCAAGTCGGCATTGTCTTGTCGGAGCAATAGCCGGTATTCTGCACGAGAAGTAAACATACGATAAGGCTCTTCTGTACCCTTATTTACCAAATCATCTATCAATACGCCAATATAAGCTTCAGAGCGTTTCAAAATCAGGGCTTCCTCTTCCTGAATCTTCCTATGAGCATTGATACCTGCCATTAGTCCTTGGCAAGCGGCTTCTTCATAGCCGGTAGTACCATTGATTTGCCCTGCAAAAAAGAGATTTTCTATCAATTTCGTTTCAAGACTCAGCTGAAGTTGGGTAGGGGGGAAGAAGTCGTACTCAATGGCATAGCCGGGGCGAAACATTTTGGCATTCTCAAAACCGGGGATTTGTGTAAGGGCTTTGTACTGTACTTCATCGGGCAAAGAGGTAGAAAAGCCATTCACATAAATCTCTACTGTATGCCAGCCTTCGGGTTCTACAAATATCTGGTGCCGTTCTTTGTCGGCAAAGCGATTGATTTTATCTTCGATAGAAGGGCAATAGCGAGGGCCAAGGCCTTGTATGCGCCCTTGAAACATAGGCGATTTGTCGAAACCTGTCTTGAGTACCTCGTGTACTTTGTCGTTGGTATAAGTAATGTAGCAACTTCTCTGCTCTTTGAGGCTTTCGGTATCTGTAAAAGAGAATTTTCCAGGGTTTTCATCTCCTTTTTGTTCCTCCATCAGGGCGTAGTTCAGGCTGCGGCCATCCACACGTGGAGGCGTACCTGTTTTCATTCTTCCGGCTTCAAAGCCTAAGGAAATAAGCTGTTCGGTGATTCCATAAGCAGCACTTTCGCCTGTACGACCTCCCTTAAAGTTTTTTTCACCGATATGGATAATACCATTCAAGAAAGTACCATTGGTAAGTACTACGGCTTTGGCCTTTATTTCGAGTCCCATACCTGTTTTTACACCTACCACACGCTTGTCTTTGATGAGCAAAGCCACCACCATATCCTGCCAAAAGTCGAGAAGGGGGGTGTTTTCTAAGGCCATGCGCCATTCATTAGCAAAAAGCATTCTATCATTTTGGCAGCGCGGACTCCACATAGCAGGGCCTTTGGAGCGGTTGAGCATCCTGAACTGAATCATAGACTTGTCACTTACAATGCCCGAAAGTCCTCCCAATGCGTCTATTTCTCTCACAATTTGTCCTTTGGCCACACCACCCATCGCCGGATTACAAGACATTTGCCCAATCATCTGCATATTCATGGTAATCAGGAGGGTTTTAGAACCCATTTTGGCAGCAGCAGCGGCAGCTTCATTGCCTGCGTGTCCTGCACCTACTACTATAATATCATATTCTGGAAACATATATCGCGCTTTGTTGGTATTTGTTCCACGTGGAACTTTGAATCTGTTACAAATTTACAAAAATTATTGCTCTGCTCTAAATCTTTTACTTGAAGGAAGCCATCGTTTTAAAACTTATAGGAGAGCCAAAATGTTCCACGTGGAACATGTATTTCAAAATGTGGATAACTTTACAATATGTTCCACGTGGAACATTACTTATAAGTATTGGAGAAAGGCAAAAGGCTTTCTTTTTTGTAGGTAATCTGTGCGGTGTTCATTCTGGTAGGCCTCTTTTTCAAAGCAAATATTCTTGTAGGCGGTATCGTGGTGTCGGTAGCGGAGCAGATTATAGAGATAAAAGAGAAGGTACAAGAGGTAAAAGGGGAGAAGCAGCAGCTCTATTTGTTGCTTAAAATGGATATATTCATGCTGTTTTAGAAGCGTATCTGCTTTCAGTGTTTTGTCTTTAATCAATATAAAAGGAAAGAGCGCCATCGCCTGATAGCGCCCTAAGTAAGGAAATAC